>JACPQO010000104.1 GCA_016190405.1 Chloroflexota bacterium
CCCGAGATCCTGCTGGTCGACGACATACAGTTCTTAGGTGGTAAGGAGCGCACCCAGGAGGAGTTCTTCTACACCTTCAACGACCTCCACGCCAACGGCTGCCAGGTGGTCGTGGCCAGCGACCGTCCGCCCACGGCTATTCCCGGCCTCGAAGGAAGGCTCTGCTCTCGCTTCCAGTGGGGACTCATCGCCGACATCCAACCTCCAGACACCGAGATGCGCGTGGCTATCCTCAAAGCCAAGGCCGCCGAGCAGCGAATCGCCCTCCCCCCAGACGTCGCTCAGTTCCTGGCCGACCGCATCCGCGACAACATCCGCGAGCTGGAAGGCTCCCTCAATCGCGTGGCCGCGTACGCCCGACTCACCAATACCGCCACGCTCACGGTGGACGTTGCCGCCAATGCCCTCTCCGCCCTCACCCCAACAGCCTCCTCCCCGGCCGACCCGCAGGCAGTGCTGAAGGCAGCCGCTTCCTACTTTAACCTAGCACCCCAGGCCCTAACCGGTAAGAGCCGCGCCCGCCCCCTCGCCGAGGCGCGACACGTAGCCATGTACCTCCTCCGCGAGGACTCCCAACTCGCCCTCAAACAGATTGGCCTCCTGCTCGGACACCGCGATCACTCCACAGTTATCCACGGCATCAACAAAATCGCCCAGGCCCTCCAGCACGACCACCACCTCACCCTCCAGATCAGCGAGCTCCGCGCTCTCATCGGGCGCTGACCCCGGTTCCGTCCACAGTAGTTCTCCACCTCAGCCGAACCACCAACCCAAGGCCTCCCACAATACCCCTCCAACTCCCTCCCTCCCGCCTTCCCACACAACCCACAGCTCTACTAGGACGGCTAACGTTGCCCACCCAGACTCAGCCATATGCCATATATAATCATGTTGTCATGATCGACCAGGTGGAGATTCTCGTACAGGGTGGCGCCGGCGGTGCGGGCTGTGTGAGCTTCCGGCGGGAGAAGTACGTGCCCAAAGGAGGCCCGGATGGCGGCGATGGTGGTATGGGTGGGAGTGTGATACTGGTGGGCGATGAGTCGGTGAGGACGCTGAGGGAGATTGGCAGGAGGCGCGTGTTGCGAGGCGAGCGTGGGGGTCGGGGAGAGGGAGGGGGAAGGCATGGCAGAGGTGGACGGGATTGTGTGGTGGCGGTGCCGGTGGGCACTGAGGTGGCGCGGATAGGGGCCGGCGACGTGAGGGAGAAGGTGGTGGATCTGACGGCAGTCGGGCAGACAGTGGCGGTGGCGAGAGGTGGGTTGGGTGGCTGGGGGAACGCCAGGTTCGCCACGGCGGTCCACAGGGCGCCGAGGATCGCGCAGAAGGGGCAGGACGGGGAGGAGTGGAGGCTGGTTCTGGACCTGAAGCTGCTGGCGGATGTAGGCCTCGTGGGGCAGCCCAACGCTGGGAAGTCGACGTTATTAAGGGCGATCTCGGCGGCGCGGCCGAAGGTGGCGGACTACCCGTTCACGACACTCGAGCCGGTGCTGGGGGTCGTGGAGGTGGGGTATGAGAGGTTTGTGGTGGCTGATATCCCTGGGCTCATCGAGGGGGCGCACCGTGGGGCCGGACTGGGGCTCGATTTCCTGCGGCATGTCGAGAGAACGAAAGTGGTCGTGCATCTGCTAGACGGCTCGAGGCCGGAGCCGGTGCGTGATCTCGACGTCGTCAACAAGGAACTGAGGCAGTACGGACATGGTCTGGTGGGGAGGGAGCAGGTGATTGCGGTCAACAAGTTGGACCTGGGGGAGGTGCGGGGAAGGAAGGGGGAGCTAGAGGTGCAGTTGAGGTCACGAGGACTAGATCCACTGTTCGTGTCGGCGGTGACTGGCGAGGGAGTGGAGGCGCTGGTGGCGCGGCTGGTGGCCGTGTTGCGTCGGCAGCGGGAGGCGGTGGCGCCGATGGCTGCGACTGCCGTATTGCGGCCGCTGCCGCTCGCGCGAGCGGTGCGGGTGCGCAGGGAAGGCGGAGCGTTCCGGGTGGAGGGCGAGAGGGTGGTGGCGTTCGCCGAGATGATGCCGCTGGAGCAGGCGGAGGGCAGGAGCGAGCTGTGGCGGCGGCTGGGCAGGTGGGGAGTGGTAGGGGCGCTGAGGAGGGCCGGTGCTAAGCCGGGCGACCGGGTCCGGCTCGGGAGGGTGGAGGTAGAGTGGCACCCATGAGGCTGGGCGTCCTGGGTGGGACGTTCGACCCCGTGCACCTGGGGCACTTGATCCTGGGGGAGACGGCGCGTGAGCAGTTGCGGTTGGAGCGGCTGCTGTTCGTTGTGGCGAGGCAGCCGTGGCGCAAGGCGGCTCGCGCGGTGGCGCCTGCCGAGCACCGCCTGGCGATGCTGCGGCTGGCGGCCGCAGGCAACCCGTGGTTCGAGGTGTCCACGATGGAACTGGAGCGGCCCGGGCCGACGTACACTGTCGATACGCTGGAGGGGCTGAGGCGGGAGAACCGCGGGGCCGAGCTTTTCTTCCTCGTGGGGAGTGACGCCCTTCTGGACCTGCCGAACTGGCGGCAGCCGGAGCGTATTGTGGAGCTGGCGACGCTGGCCCTGGCCCGGCGTCCGGGCGGAGGCCTTGAACGAGGGGACCTCAGTGAGCGGCTGCCGGGGTTAACCTCCCGCGTGGTGGAGATCGACATGCCGCTCATCGACATCAGCGCCTCGGCCGTTCGAGAGCGGGTGCGCAAAGGGCTCTCGATCCGCTACCTGGCGCCGGAGGCGGTGGAGGCGTACATCCGGGAGCTCGGGCTGTATCGGGCGTAGGTAGGGACTCAGGCGAAGATGGCGGCCAGGATCTCCGGCATGCGGTCGACGACCAGAAGGTGGCCTTCGCCGGGGTAGAACGTGGCGCGGCAGTCCGGGATGGCCTGCGCCTGGTAGTGGCCCATCGATACCGGCACGTTGACGTCCGCGTCGCCCTGCCAGAAGTACACCGGCATCGCGATGTCCTCCAGCCGGAACCCCCACGGCCGGCATAGGAGCAGGAAGTCGTATGTCGCTCCGCGGCTACCCCGCCGGAACGCCTCCCGCAGGTCCTCCAGTAATATCTCCCTGACCTGCGGCCGTTCCGCGATCTGCCCGTCCACTGGGGCGATGGAGCGAGCCATCTGGCGAATGATCACCTCGGGGTCCCGCCAGCCGAAATACCAGTATGGTACACGGGCCAGCCAGGGGAGGCGCCGGCCTATGAAGAAGCCCAGGCGGTTTTGCCGGCTCATCCCCTTCGTCGCCTCCGGCGCATCCAACGGCCCGGTGCCGGCTATGATGCCGGCCGCCCTGAGCCGGTTCGGAATCTGGAAGGCGCACGCCGCCACGTAAGGTCCGCCGCCGGAGTACCCCATGACGGCGAACTCCTCCAGCCGGAGCGCATCGGCGGCCTCGACGATGTCCCGCGGCCAGTCGAGGAGCGTCCGGCCCCGTTTGAAGTCGGACAGGCCCGTGCCAGGCCGGTCCAGCGAGACGATCCGGACGCCGGCGGCCTTGGCCGCGTGGTGAGCGAGCCGGCCCTCCGGCCGAGAGCCGGGAAGGCCGTGAAAGAAGAACGCCGGGCGCCCCTCGGGGTCGCCGAACTCGGCGTAGCCCAGGAACCGGCCGTCATGCAGCCGGAGCGTCCGTGCGGTGCTCGGCTCCATGCCGGGAAGAACTATAGCACGGCCGGCTCAGATTGTGTAGGTTGGGCGGACTTGGGTGACGCGTCTGCAATCGGTTCGCCCGGAGCTCGTCGAAGGACCTGTCTGCGGGACCGGGTGCACAAGAGGCTTTCGATCGGCAACCTGGTGCCGGGGTGCTGTGGAGGCGTACGTCCGCGAGCATGGGGTGCGGGCGTAGAGGGCCGCCACCGGCCTGGAGCGCCGGTGAAAGGCTCTTGCTTTCACGGGCTGTGGCCCGATACATTTAGGCGAGCAGTTTCGCCGAGAAAGGACGGGCCACCAACAATGTCGCGAAAATGGGGTATCTTGCTATTCGCCGTGCCGACGCTGGCGCTGGTCGCGGCCTGCGGCGGCGGGGATGGCGGCGGCAGCGCAGAGGACAAGGCGGCGGTGGAGCAGACCATCAGAGAGGTTGCCAGCTACGGTGGGGAAGACGTCGACGCCTTCCTGGAGCGCGTGACCGACAACTTCCTCCTGATCTTCAACGGCTTCACGCGCGACGAGTGCCGCGACAACGCCGACGAGTGCGTGGGCGAACCCGCGGAGAGCGTCACGCTTTCCAACACCAGCGTCGACGGTGATGAGGCCACGACCGACGCGGCGTTCGGAGGACAACCGGGGTTCCACCTCTACCTGGTGCGAGAGGATGGGGTGTGGAAGGTGGACGATATCAGCGACATAACGAAAGAGATTCCCGATGGCGTGACGAAAGTGGACCTGGAACTGAACGAGTTTGCCTTCGGGTTCAACCGGGCGGACGTGAAGGACGGCGACTTCGCCTTCGCCGTCAAGAACGTTGGGAATCAGCACCATGTGGTAGCGGTGTCCAGGATCCCCGAGGACCTGGACCTGGAGGAGGCGATCGCGTCTGGGGAGGAGCCCGAGGGCGCGGAAGATATCGTCGACAAGGGCCCGTTCAGGCCCGGCGACGAAGGCAGTGTCGTGTTCGACGAGCCGCTCGAGCCCGGCCGCTATGTCCTGCTCTGCTTCCTGCCGGACACCGAGGATCCGGACAAGACCCCGCATTTCCAGAAGGGGATGTACGCGGAGTTCACCGTCGAAGAGTAACCAGCCAAGCGGGGGCACCGCGGAGGGACGCCCGCGACGACGGGCGTCCCCTCGCTTTCAGATCACAAACGTCAACCGCACCTGCGCTCCGCGCTCGGCTGCCCATTGCGCCATGTCCGAGAGCTCGTTGAGCCGCTGCGGCAGCTCGGGGAAGTCCGTGGTCAGCTCGCGCAGTTCCGGCGTGGCCGCGATGGCCTGGGCGACCTGGCGGGCGCACTGCGCCAGGGGCGCGGCGTCCTGCCATAAAGACTCGATCGCCCGCTCCTCCTCCGCGTTGTCGGTGCGGGCGTCGGCGAAGGTGAGCAGCGGCGCCAGGTTGATGCGGAGCTGTCGCTTGAGGATGGCGGCGGCCCGGGCCAGGGGATGGTCGGAGCCGTAACGCTCCGAGTGGGCGAAGGAGATGAAGTAGACGATGTCGGCACTGTCGCCCAGGAACTCGATGGGGCACTCCTCGCCGGCCGTGGTCTCGACGATGAGGGTGGTAGGGGAGGTCATGGCTTCACCCCGATGAAGACCTCCTGCGAGCCCGGCGCTACCTGCGAGTGGTCGAAAGGAACGGCCTTCGCCTTGAAGCCCACGGAGCTGATGAGGCGCAGCCAGGTGCTGCGGGGAAAGAGGCCCAGGACGTGGCGGTCCTGTTCGACCCGGACCGATCCATCCGCCTCTCGTAGCAGGTAGGCGAAGTCCGCCAGGTAGGTCGTGCCGTCCGGATCCGGCCGCCAGGTCCACTCCAGGTAGCGAAGGCTCCGGCTGGAGCCGTCGTGTCCGCCGTGGTGCGTCGAGGGGCGGAAGTTCTCGCGGACGTGGTCCGGCGCGAAGAGCGCGGCGCCGCCACGGCGGCAGTGCGCGAAGGCGGTGGCCAGCGCAGCCTGCAGGTCGGCCTCACTTGTCATATACGACACCGCGTCATGGATGAGCACGGCATCAAACAGGCGGCCAAGCCGCACCGTCCGCATGTCTCCCTCAATATGCGCGCATTCGGGGTTCAGCGCGCGGCTGACCGCCAGCATCGCGAGGGAGAGGTCCACCAGTGTCATCTGGAAGTGCGCCTTGAGGTGGGAAGCGTTGTTCCCGCCCCCGCTGCCCAGTTCGAGAAGAGAACGGGGCAGCCGGTCGCAGGCGTCGGCGAGAGTCCGCCGGTAGAATGCCGCCTCCTCGGCGTAGTCAGCGGGCGCCGTCAGCAGGTGAAACCATTCCGCGAGATCGGAGTAGAGCCTGGGCTGGAGGGGGCCGTCAGTCATCGAACCTCGAAGCGGGCGGCTCTACGCGGGCACGATGTAGGCGGCCAGCAGCGAGTAGTGCACGGCGCTGCCGGCGACGACCAGCGCGTGGAACACCTCGTGGTACCCGAAAACGCGAGGCCAGGGGTCAGGCCTGCGGGCCGCGTATACCAGGCCGCCCGCCGTATAGAGTATGCCGCCCAGCAGAAGGAGCGCCAGAGGGGGCGCCGCCAGCCAGGTGAGCAATGGAGCGGCCGCCACGACGCCCGTCCAGCCCAGGGCTACGTAGGCGGCCACGCTGAGCCACCTGGGCGCGCCGGGCCATAGCACCTTCATGAGGATGCCGGCGCCTGCCACCCCCCAGACGACGCCGAGGATGCTGATCCCCCAGGCGTCGCTGGGGACGAGCAGGCAGAGCGGCGTGTAGGTGCCGCCGATGAGCAAAAAGATCATGGCGTGGTCCAGCCGCCGGGCGATCGCCCGCAGACGGGGGGTCCAGGTGATGCGGTGGTAGCCGGCGCTAGTGCTGTAGAGCAGGACCAGGGTGGCGGCGAATACGGCCGCTCCCACGTAGCCGCGGGCTGACCCGGCAAGGAGGATGAGGGGAGCCGTCCCGGCGGCGGCCAGGAGCGCCGCGACGAGGTGAAAGACGCCGCGCAAGGCGGGCCGCGCGGGTGCGGCGAGGACGGTGGCCGTTGTGGCCGGAGACATAGGCCCCTAGACGTCCAGGTTGCGGACCTGGTTGTAGTGGCTCTGGATAAAGCTCTTGCGCGGCGCCACCTCTTCGCCCATGAGCTGGGTGAAGACGCGGTCGGCGGCCATGGCGTCCTCCACCGTCACCTGGAGCAGCGTCCGGCGCTCCGGGTCCATGGTGGTCTCCCACAGCTGCTCGGCGTTCATCTCGCCCAGACCCTTGTAGCGCTGGACGGCGATGTTCTTGCCGTCCTTGAGGCGGGTCAGGTAGGAGTCCTTCTCCTTCTCCGAGTAGAACCAGCGTACCTCTTTGCGGTTCTGGAGGCGGAACAGCGGTGGCTGGGCGATGTACAGGTGGCCGTGCTCGATC
>JACPQO010000112.1 GCA_016190405.1 Chloroflexota bacterium
ACCTGGAGATACCGGGTCGGCCCAAGCCCGAGGCTCAGGCTCAGGCAATAGGATAGACGCGACCATGTAGGGGCGCAGCATGCCGCGCCCCAACGGCCGCGACTACTACGGTGGAAGCGAAATGGCAGACAGACTGAAAGGCCGCAACGCGGTAGTCACGGGCGCCGGCCGCGGCATCTGGCGGGCCGTGGCCCTGCTGCTGGCCCAAGAGGGCGCCAGCGTCGTGGTCAACGACCCCGGCGTCAACGCCGACGGCACCGGCTTCGATCAAGGGCCCGCAGAGCAGGTGGCCGCCGAGATCCGTCAGGCCGGGGGAACAGCCGTCGCCAACTACGATAGCGTCGCCGACGCCCAGGGCGGCGAGAGCATGGTCCGCCAGTGCGTCGACACCTTCGGCCGTATCGACATCCTGGTCAACGTGGCGGGCATCCTGCGCGACCGCATGGTGTTCAACATGACGGACGAGGAGTGGGACGCGGTCATCGCCACTCACCTAAAGGGCCACTTCAACACCATCAAGCCGGCCTCCCTGCTCATGCGACAGCAGCGGTACGGCCGCATCGTGAACTTCTCCTCCGGCTCCGGGCTGCGCGGCAACTCCGGCCAGGCCAACTATGGCGCCGCCAAGGCCGGCATCGTGGGGCTCACCCGCGTGGTGGCCCGCGACCTGGGCCGCTACGGCGTCACCTGCAACGCCATCGCCCCCGGCGCCATCACCCGCATGACGGCGGCAGTGCCCGATACGGCCCGCGAGGTGCGGGCCGCGCGGGGCATGGCCCAGGCCGGCGCCACCCTGCCGCGGCTCGTCGATATGACGCCGGAGCACGTGGCGCCCATGACCGTCTGGCTGTGCACCGACGAGGCTTGGAACGTGAACGGGAAGGTGTTCTACGTGGCCGGCGGCGTTGTCTCCCTGGCCTCGGACGAGGCGCCCTTCCGCCAGGTCGCAAAGGACGGCAAGTGGACCCCCGCGGAGCTGGCGGCCCTGGTGCCCACGCAACTGATGTTCGGGATACAGAACCCGGCGCCACCGCCGCCGGACCTCGATATCCCCGGCCGGCCGGCGCCGCGGCCGCAGGCCTAGGCCAGCGCGGGCCGGGCGGGGGCAGCAGATCCCTGCGCCGTCGTTGCACGGCAGCATCGGAGCCGCGTCACTTCCGGTCAATCAGGACTACCCCACGCAATGACGAGGACTAACCCGGGCATACTCAAATGGCTGTTCTAGCGCTATAATCCGGGTAGCGACGGCGCTCTGGACGGAAAGGATGCTCATATGGCCCAAACCTATGACTTTATCAATGCGTCCACGTTGCTCCGCGATGGCATCTACGAAGTTCCCGACTACCAACGGAACTATGCGTGGGTGAGTCAGCAACTCCGTGATCTATGGGAAGACGTGTCGGGCATCTTGCCTAATGCAGACCACTACACAGGCACGGTCATCGTCAAGAAGCTAGAAAATCTTACGAAGCTGGGAAAGGCGTTCAGCCGCTTCGAGCTCATTGACGGCCAACAGCGCTTGACAACAACGGTCATTCTCTTGGCATCAATCTGCCAAGAATTGAAGAAGCGGGCAAGCGACGACGCCCTTCAGACCGCCAGGAATGTCCTAACAGAATACATCTACGATGCAGGCACAGATACGCATAAGCTCAAGCTAAACCACGGCGATGACTCCTACTTGAAAGAGGTGATTCTCAAGACAGACGCGCAACAGATGGTCGCCAAGGATCCGGCTTCGCCGTCAGAGACCAAGCTGCGCGATGCGCGGAGCTACTTCGCTTCGCAACTAGATGACGAGAGTGAGGAACAGCTACAGCAACTAGTAAATAACGTTTTGAACGGCCTCAAGTTCACGCGTTTCCAGGTGGATACTGACGCGGAAGCCGGTCTGATATTCGAGGTGACCAACAACCGAGGTCGGCCCCTGAATAACTTGGATAAGATCAAGAATTACCTGATGTACATCAGCTACAAAGCAGGTGATTCTCCCCTCGCGACCGCCATCAACGAATCCTGGGCGGAAGTACTGAGGAATATCTTCAACTCTCCCCGATTGGGCGAGGAAGAGATTCTTCGATACCACTGGGTAATGCGAACGGGCGTTGCTAAGGAGTACGACGTGCACAGCAGACTCAAGGAGAGGCTGCGCCCCCCATTCTCCGATCAGCACCTAAACGAGATCAGAGATTATGTGGCCACGTTCAAGGAAGCGTCATACGTGATACGGGAGTTGTCCAACCCCGAAGAGGGGTTCAAAGATTGGCCCGCCGCTGAGGTAGAAAGAATCGTCCAGCATCTAAGCGGACTAAGCCGCCTCCGCGTTTTCGCTACATTTATTCCGCTTGTTGTCGCCTCGCGCGTCACACTCCGGTCGGATCCGGCCATGTTTCGCAACATCGTCGCCGCGTGTGAAGCATTCGCGCTTCGCGTATACAAGATCGCCAATCGCCGCGCTGACACTGGCCTCACAATGTTTGCCTACCAGGCGCGAACTATGTTCTCCGCTAGAGGCAAGACGGCTGGCGACATCCAGGCTGCCTGCAAACGAGTGCTTGACACCATCCACGGGTATGTGAACGCCTACGGAAACGACGCAACTGTCACAACGGTCCTAGGGCAGCAGGATGTCACTGAGACGCTCGAAGTGTACGAGATTCGTTACCTCCTCAGCGAGCTTGAGCGGTGGAAGTGCGATCACGCAAAAGAGAAGGCCTTGGGATGGGCGGAGTTAGAGAAGGCTTCACTCGAGCACATTTTGCCTCAGTATCCCGAGGGATGCGGCGACTGGTCTACTGACCAGTGGTCGCAGCACCTTCGTATTCGCAACAACTTCGGCAATCTGACCCTAACATTCTGGAACTCTGAGCTTTCGAACAAGCCGTTCAGCGAGAAAAGGCTCAAGTACGTCGAGTCTAACCTGCGGATTCAGAGGGAGTTAGGGAATTACTCGGAGTGGCAAGAAGGTGAAATTAACGGTCGCCGCGACGAGCTAATCGATTTTGTCCTGCATCGATGGTCGGTGCCGACGCTGTAGGATCCTAGGCCAGCGCGGGCCGGGCCGGCACCGCCGCCGCCATCCCCTCCCGCCACACGTCCATCACCACGAACGTGTGGCCGTCCCGCCAGGAGGTGCCGCAGATGGCGAAGCCCGCCTTGCGGAAGCCGCGCTGCGCCCGCTCGTTCCAGTCCAGGGTGTGCAGGTAGAGCCGGCGCAGGGCGCCCCAGCCGAACAGCGTCCGCACCATCGCCGCCAGGGCATCGGAGCCGTACCCCTGGGACCAGCACTCCCTTTCGCCAACGCTGATCCCGATCTCCGCCTCGCCGCGGTCGCTATCGATGTTGTAGTACATAACGTTGCCGATGTGGCGCCCGTTCTCGTCCTCGATGGCGAAAGAGCGACCGGCCATGTCCGTGAACCGGTAGTCGAACGACCAGTTCCGCTGGTACTCCTCGAACGGCGCCTGCACCGGCCGTGAGGCATCGTACTGGGCCAGCTCCGGGTCGCTGCGCCAGCGGTACTCGTCGGCCGCATCCTCCAACCGCTTGCGGCGGACTACCGTGCGGCGGCCGCGGGCCACCACTTCGTCGCCCGGGACGACGCTCACGCCTTCCCCTCCAGCATGGAGCGCGCCTTCTCCACCATGTCCACTTCGTTCTTAAAGCTCAAAGTCTTCAACGCCGTATCCAGCGGCAGCCACTCCACCCTATCATACTCAAAGTCGTGGTCCTCCGTGCTGCCGCCCGTCACCTCCATCAGGTAGTGGTGGACCCACTTATGGTAGCGGACCCCGTCCCGCGCGAACCAGTACTCCACGACGCCGATCTTGTCGACGATAGCCACTTTCAGCCCCGTCTCCTCGCTCACCTCGCGCACCGCCGCCTCCTCCAGCGACTCCCCTTCGTCCGGCGTGCCCTTGGGCAACCCCCAAACGCCGTCCGAGTCTCTGCCGCAGACCACCACCTCCGGGCCCGAGTCTCCCCTGCGGTACACGACTCCCCCGGCGGACACCGCCGTCTCCACGGGCTGCCGGCCTGTACGTCTGGCCATGGCTAAAACCGCTGCCTGAACGAAAGCGGGTCCTCGCTGAAGTCGATCTCGGCCAGGGCATCCGTAGCCGCGTCCCGCACGCCGGGCGAGGGGTCCCCTCGCAGCTCCAGCAGGATGCTCCTGGCCTGCCGGCCCCCGATATCCCCCAGCGCCGCGATGGCCACGCTCTTCACCTCCAGGTCCCGGTCCGACAGGAGCGGCGCGAGGTGGGTCACAGCCCTCTCATCGCCCAGGGAGCCGCAGGCGAGGGCCGCCTCGTAGCGCACCTCCGCGTCCTCGTTGGACAGCTCACGAAGCAGCAGTGGCAACCAGCGGGCCTGGCAGCTGCGCCCCATGGCGTGCACCGCGCTCACCTTAAGGCCCCGGACGCCGCTCTCATACGCCTCGCGGATCGCCTGGCGCACCCAGGGGCTGTTGTGCGGCCCGATCGCCTCCAGCGCCCGCGCCCGCACCTCCTCGATCTCACCGTTCTTATCCAGTGCTCGTCGCAGGCCCGTCTCCACCTCTTGGAAGTACCGCTCGCGCAGCTTGCCGAGCTCCGACAGCAGTACGAACCGCCCGAGTGCCAGGGCCGCCTGCGCCCGCACCGCCGCCTCATCGTCGGCCTCCAGGATTCTCAGCAGCACGCCGATCAGGTCCGGTTTCTCGTACTCCCACAGTCCGCCCACGGCCTCCAGGCGCACTCCTGCGTCCTCGTCGTCCAGGGCGGCCAGGAACACTGCGTCGAAGTTCACCTCAACATCGTCTTCCACCAGGTCCACCAGCTCTCGTATCACGCGCCGGCGGCGCCGCACGCCGAGGCCTCGCCAGACGGGTAGGAACGCCTCCGCCTGCTCCGGCGTCAACTGCGACAGCCGCACCAACCCCGATACCCTCACCTTAGTGGGCGGGTCGGCCAGCTCCTGAAGATACTCCTCGAAGGTCATGCCTAAGCTTTGGCCGACACGCTCAGCCGCTCGAAGAGAAGCGGCGGTGTGAACAGGGAGCCGCCCACCCAGCGGCCCGCCTGGCCGATGGCGGCCAGCCGTCGCAGGGCCTCATGAACGTTACCGGCAACTATCGTATCCTTCACTCTTCCCACGATTTCACCGTTCTCTATTTTATACCCCAGCAGGACGTTGCCCGAAAAATCGCCGCTCATCACGTTGCCCTGGCCAGCCCCCATCAGTTCCTCCACCACCAGCCCCTCCTTCGTGCCCCGCACCATCTCCTCGAACGCGGCGTCCCCTTCCACGATCACGACGCAGCTGCTGGCGATGGACGGCTGGCTGGCCAGCGAGCGGCTGGCGCTGCCCGTGGACTGCGCCCCCGCCAGCCCGGCCGTCTGGAGGTCGTACAGGAAAGCGCGCACGATCCCCTTCTCGATCAACGGCAGCCGCCGGCTGGCCACCCCCTCGTCGTCGAAGGGGCGCGACGGCAGCCGGTAGGCCAGGGTGGCGTCGTCCCACACCGATAGGCGGGGGTCGTACATCTCCTTGCCCAGGCAGTCTACCAGTGGCGACTGGCCCTGGTACACCATGCGGCCCGAGAAGGCGATGAGCAGCGGCATGGCCAGGGCGCCGGCCACGCCCAGCGGCGTGAAGATGACCGGCAGCTCTCCCGTCCGCACCGTCGCCGTCCGCCGCGACCACTCCAGCTGGCGTACCACGCTCTCTTCCACCGCCTGCGTGTCCACGCCGGGCCGGCAGGAGGCGTCGCCATCTCCCACGAACAGCATATCCGTCCCGCGGATCAGCGTGCCCTCAACCCCCACCGACAGGTGCGACCGCCGGTAGCTGAAGCGACCGCCGTTGCTGTTGGCCACGGTCACCTTCTGCACGCCGCGCGTGACGCGGCCGTCGCACAGCAGCTCCCGCTCGTGTCGCCGCACGGCGTCGATGAGCGACTGCCCCATGTGGATCATGTCGTCCACGGGCAGCGCCTCCGTTGCTGGGTCGAACACGTCTACGGCCGCTGCCGAGCCATCCGCCGGGAAGTCGAGCTTGGCTTCCGGCCCGAAGGGGGCCGTCTCCAGCGCCGCCGCCACGAGATCCTCGATGTCCGCGTCGTCCAGCGGCCTCGTCGTGGACGCGAAGCCGATCCGCCCGTCGGCGATGACCCGCAGGGCCACGCCGCTGGACCGCCGCGAGGTGATCTGCTTCAGGCGGTTGGCCTCGAAGCGCACCGGCGTGTCCGCGCTCTCCAGCGCGAAGACTTCGGCCTGCTGCGCGCCACGGCGCAGGGCGAGGGAGAGGATGGGGTCGGGGCTATTGGGGCTCACCAAGCATCTCGATCGTTAGTTCACGTGCCCCATGAATGACTGTGACGATGTAGGTGTCCTCCCCTCGAACTGCATACAGCACCCGATAAGGGCGTACGATGACCTCTCGATACCCCGCATGCCCTTCCGGTAATTCGCGGCCGGACATCGGGAACTCAGAGAGTCTCCCGGCAGTTGTTGCGATCCGGTCGACCATCGCCTCGGCCGCGGCTGGAGCGTCACGCGCGATGCGCTGGCGTATGGCCTCAAGATCGGCGAGCGCCTCGGCAGACCATACTACCCTCGCCACTGGCGGATGCGCTCGAGAACTTCCTCATGGGGTACCGTACGGCCCGCTTCGATGTCCGCCATGCCCGACTCAATCTTGTGTAGAACGTACAACCGGTAGATTGCCTCATCTACTGTCGTCTCGTCCGGCAGGTCCCTGAGGGCCTCCAGTATCTTCTCCTTCGTCGTCTTGTCTCTAGTCGTCATGGTAACGCTCCTGACCTAACCACCGGTGCTTCCATTGTACCCACCTGACGCGCAGCGCGCCGGCCGGCCCGGCGGCCGTGAGGATCGGCTCCAGGGTCATGCGCTCGCTCTCGCCCTTCGAGCCCTGCAGCACCCCGCCTGAAGGCGAGGGGCATCGATGCCGCACCCCTCAGGGTGCGGTGGCGCCATTCCCGCCCCGCCTTGCTGCGCACCCTCAGCCACATTTGATGGCAGAATGTGGGGTCTTCAGCTGCCCACGTGGGGGTCTGAAGACCCCCACCTACCTTAGCTCTTGGTGCGCTTGAAGATTAGCCTATGGACCGAGCCAGAAGTCGAAGCAGTATAGGGGGCGGCAATCAACTCCCACCCCTGACCTCCCAATTCATTCGCTAGGCCCCAAAACTCCTGGGTCCTCCTTTCATATTTTTCTCGCCGTTTACGAATATCCAGTTCTCATCATCGCTGCCACAGCTTAAAATAAGGTATTCCCACTCTTGCATTGCCCCGCCTTTCCTGGGCTACTGCGAGCCCCTTACCTCTCCCCGACCACCACATCCCGGATGCGGATGTGCGGGCTGCCGTTGGAGACGGGCAGCGGCATCTGCCCCGCCTTGCCGCAGCCGCCACCCTGGTTCCAGCCCACGGCTGGCCAGCCGTCGCTGGGGAACGACATGTCGTTCCCGATGCCGTCGATGTTCAGCAGGGTGGTGAACAGGTTGCCCGTCAGCTTGACCGGCCGCACCGGCTCCGCCACCTTCCCGTCGCGGATCATGTACGCCTCGCCCGCCGAGAAGGTGAACATCTCCATGCTGGTCGTGCCGCCGAACCAGTGCTTGGCGTACACCCCCTCCTTGATATCGGCGATCAGCTCCTCGAACGTCATCTCCCCCGGCTCGATGTAGGTGTTGGTCATGCGCACAATGGGCGGGAAGCGGTAGTCCAGCGCCCGCGCGTTGCCCGTGGGCCGCTCGCCCATCTTCCCCGCCGTCTCCCGCGAGTGCAGCCGCCCGACCAGGATGCCCTCGCGGATCAGGTCCGTGCGCTGCGCCGGCACCCCCTCGTCGTCGTACTTGAAGCTGCCCCGCAGCCCGGGCACCGCCGCCCCGTCGCCGATGTTCAGGTGCGGCTGCCCGAACCGGCGCCCCAGCACCATGATCTCCTTCATCCGCTCGTTCTCGTACACGAAGTCGGACTCCGACAGGTGGCCGAAGGCCTCGTGGCAGAACACCCCCGCCAGCACCGGGTCCAGCACCACCGTGTACGTCCCCGGCTTCACGTACGGCGCCGACAGCAGCTCCACCGCCCGCTCGGCCAGGCGCCGCGCCTCCTCCTCCAGCGTCTCCATGTACGAGAAGTCGTTCAGGGCCCCCAGGCTGAGGCTGGCCTGCTGCATGTCACCGTCCCGACGCGCCGTGGCGGCCAGCCGCGACACCACGTCGATCCGCTCCTGCTCGATGTACGACCCCTCGGAGCTGGCAAAGACCACCCGCTTGTGGGCGTCCCAGTAGGTGATGTTGGTGCTGGTGACGCCCGGCACCGACCACATCGTCTCGTTGTAGCGGTCCAGCAGCTCCTTCTTGGCCGCCAGGGGGATCGCGCGCGGGTCCTTCGCGACCTCGAGCGGGACGACATCGACCGCCGGCTCGACTGCCGCCAGCGCGCTCCGCTCCCGCCCCACGTGGCGCGCCTGGCTCACGGCTTCCGCGACGCGCTCCCGCAAGCCTGTGGGGTCGTTGAAGCTGACGAAGCCCCAGCCGCCCTTCACCAGCGCCCGAGCGTTACCGCCGAAGCCGCGGGTCCGCCCGATCTCCTCCAGCTCGCGGCCGCGGTAGATGATCCGGTTCGTCGCCGTATCGTCGATGCGGACCTCGACGTAGTCGGCATGGTGGCCCTTAAGGGCGGCCTCCATCTCTTGGCGGGCGACCGGCTTGCTCATCCTACGTGGTGCGCGCCGCCCGGCGTCTGCCGCCCTCGCCTATCTTCGGCTCCGTCCCTTTGATGAGGCGCCGTATGTTCCCCAGGTGCTGCACGATCACGAACGCCGTCGCGAAGGCGCCGAATATCGCCTTCGTGTACGTGTAGTGCTCCGGGTCCGTCCCGGACACGGCGAACAGCAGCAGTATCAGCGCTCCCAGCGGCACCGTCACCACCGACACCAGCGACATGTACCGGAACGTCAGCACGATGAACACGCCCACGGCCAGGAGTCCGAACGTGACCGGCAGGGCCAGCGCCGCGTACACCCCGAACGACGTGGCTACCCCGCGGCCGCCGCGGAAGCCGATGAACAGCGGGAAATCGTGCCCCAGGACGGCGGCCAGGCCCGATGCCACTTGCAGGTCGTGCGACCCAAAGATGTACCACGCCGCCAGCACCGGCCCGTACCCCTTCAGGGCGTCGGCCACCAGCACCAGCACGAAGGGCACGCGCCCCAGCGTCCGCAGCACGTTGGTCGCGCCGGTGGCGCCGCTCCCGTGCTCCCGGATATCGATCCCTTTCAGGATCCGCCCCGCGATGTACCCGCTCGGGATGGACCCGATCAGGTACGACACGGCGATGACGCCCGCGAACTCCCAGATCATCGCTCGCCCCTGCTGCGGAACACCAGCCGGACCGCCGTTCCCTCGAACCCGAACCGCCTGCGAATGGCGTTCTCCAGGTACCGTTGATAGGAGAAGTGTAGCAGGCTGGCGTCGTTGACGAACAGCACGAACGTGGGCGGCCGCACCTCGGCCTGGGTGGCGTACAGAATACGCAGGGGGCGTCGCCCCGTTGACGACGGGGGGCGCGCCGCCACCGCCTCGCGCACCACCGCGTTCACCTCCGCCGTTGGTATCCTGATAGACCGGGCCTCGCCCACCTCCAGAGCCAGCTCCAGTAGCCCATCGATG
>JACPQO010000106.1 GCA_016190405.1 Chloroflexota bacterium
AGGCAGGACCGCTCCGTACACCTGCATAGGTACCCCCCTCTTGAGGCGTTTCATCCCTATACTGGTGTAACGCGATGTATCTGAACGAGCTCAGCGATTTCGATGGTAGCCGTGAGGCCGTAGTGGTCCGAAGGGTAGAGTGTGGGGTCAGACGGGTGAGGGGTGTCGAATACCCGGCGGGCGTCCGTCACGGTCAGCGATGGGCTCACGAAGATGTAGTCCACAGTGACACCGCGCGGCCAGTCCTTGGGCCACTCGTTAGGCGGGATGAGAGGCGTCGGGATAGTGGCGTCAGGCTCGTGGCCGTGGGCCGTCTCGAAGGCGGAGGACAGGCGCTCGCTGATGATGCGAACAGGCCTCGTCCCCGGCGGCGAGTTGAAGTCACCGACCAGCACCTTGGGCACGTCCCACCCGTGGCTGCCCATCCAGGCGAGCAACTTCTCGGCCTGTTCCCTGCGGACCTGGTTGCCGGGGACGTCCTGCTCGTGATGAAAGTGGGTGTTGTAGAAGTCCAGAAGGCTGCCCCCCAGATCTACGCGGATGCGGTGGGCGACACGGTTGCGAAAGAGATAGTCCAAACCCTCGTGAGCGACGACCGGCAGGTTGGTCATGATTCCCAGGGCTTCCAGCGAGACGCGCTCGCGCGGGTTGGCCATGTGGTGGATCTTGTATTCGGGAGCGCCGCTGCCTTCAATGAAATCGTTGAAGCGCTGCCGAAGCCAGTTCCCTTGATCGATGCGCAGATCGATCTCCTGAAAGCCGACGATGTCCGGTCGCAGCGCCACGAGCTGCTCCATCAGGAGAGGCGCCCGTTCGCCCCACCGAGCTTCTCCCTTACGGAGGTTGAGAGTCGCTACCATGATGCGAGGCATCGTTAGAGGCACACCGCCTCGCGTCCCGGCCGCGAGCGCTCCCGCGCCAGGATCGCCTCGATCTCCGCCGCGCAGCGGGACAGGTCGTCGTTCACCACCCGATAGTCGAACTCACCTGCCGACGCCATCTCCTCTCGCGCCGTGCGCAGCCGCAGCTCCACCTGCTCCGGCGCGTCCCCGCCACGCCCGCGCAGCCGGCGCTCCATCTCCTCCAGCGCTGGCGGCGCCACGAAAATGGTGACCGCCCCGGGTATGACCGACTTGATGTAGCGCGCCCCCTGCACGTCCGTGCGCAGCAGCACGTCCTTGCCCGCCGCCAGCGCCTCGCGGATGGGCGGCCTGGGCACGCCGTAGTGGTGGCCGTACACCACCGCGTTCTCCAGCAGCTCGCCCCGCTGGAGCATGGCCTCGAACTCCGACGGCGAGACACGGCGGAGAAACTGATATCCGGCCTCCGCCTCTTCGCCGCGCCGCTGGGGCCGCGTCGTGGTAGTGATCGCGAAGTGGTAGGGCCGCCCCAAGGTCTTCAGGTGGGCCAGCAGCGAGTCCTTGCCCGCCCCCGAGGGACCTGTTAGGACAACCAGCAGCGGCGTGCCCCGATCCTCCTCATGGGCCGGTGCCACCGCCTGCCCTGAATCCTGCCGAAGGGCCTGCCCTGAGCCTGTCGAAGGGTCGAAGGTCCCGAGCCTTACGCCTGGCCCTTGCCTGCCCGGGCCGACGTCACGCGCCCCGCGATGGCCTCCGGCGTGATCGCCACCAGCACGATGTTCCCCGTGTCCGTGAACACCGCCGCCTTGGTCCGGCGGCCGCTGGTGATGTCGATGATGATCCCCCGCTTCTTGCCATCGCGGACGACCCGCTGGATGGGGGCCGAGCCGGGGGTGACGATGGACACCACCCGGTTAAGGGCGATGTAGTTCCCGAAGCCAACGTGGATCAGCTCCGCGCCGTGACGCACGTCGCGCGCTTGCTGCGCCATGAACTCCCTCCTTCTACGTCGCCGGCCCGCCACCGGCGACGGGGGCCTCTCTATTGCCCCGCGAGCTGCTCCAGATCGCGCCAGAACCAGGGATATGATACCGCAACCGCCGCCGCGTTGCGAATCGTCGTCTCTCCGGACGCCAGGGCGCCCGCCACCGCCAGCATCATCGCCAGCCGGTGGTCCCCATGCGACGAGACCACGGCGCCCCGCAGCCGTTGCGGGCCCCACACGCGCAGCCCGTCCGGCCGCTCCTCCACCTCAGCGCCCAGCCGCCGTAACTCCAGGGCCGTCGTCCGCACGCGGTCGGACTCCTTGGCCCTTAGCTCCGAGGCGTCGCGGATCAGGGTCTCGCCCTCGGCCAGGCAGCCGGCCAGCGCCGCCAGCGGCAGCTCGTCGATGGCCCGGGGTATCGTGTCGCCCCCAATGACGGCGCCCCGCAATCTAGAGGAGCACACCACTATGTCCGCCACTGGCTCCGGGCCCCAGGCGCGCTCCTCCTCCAGGCGGATGTCCGCGCCCATCATCCCCAGAATGTCCAGGATGCCGGTGCGGCTGGGGTTCACTCCCACCGCCGGGAGCCGCACCTCCGCGTCGGGGTGCAGGGCGGCCAGCACCAGCCAGGGCGCCGCCGAAGAGATATCGCCCGGCACCCGCAGCGAAAGGGGTGACAGCTCCCGTTGGGCGGGTTGCAACCGCACCACCCCTTCCCCAAACTCGACCTGCGCTTCCATCGCCTTCAGCATCCGCTCCGTGTGGTCGCGGCTGGGCGCCGGCTCCTCCAGCAGGGTCTCCCCTTCGGCGTACAAGCCGGCCAGCAGCAGGGCCGACTTCACCTGCGCCGAGGCCACGGGCAGCCGGTAGCGAATCGCCTTCAGTGCCCCGCCGCGGACGGCCAGCGGGGCTTCGCTGTCGTTCTCTCTCGCGCTGATTCGGGCCCCCATCCGGCGCAGCGGCTCGATGATGCGGCCCATGGGCCGCGACCGCAGCGACGCGTCCCCCGTGAGGATGGAGAAGAAGGGCTGGGCCGACAGCAGCCCGCTGAGCAGGCGGACCGTCGTCCCCGAGTTGGCGCAGTTCAGGACGGTCGGTGGCTCTCGCAGACCTCTCAGGCCGCGGCCGCGGACCCACAGCGTCTGATCCCGCCACCGCCACTCGACGCCCAGGAGGCGCAGGCAGCGCAATGTGGCCAGGCAGTCCGCCCCGCCCTGGAGGTTCTCGACCACCGCCTCCCCGGCCGCGATGGCGTTGAGGATGGCCGCCCGGTGGGAGATCGACTTATCGCCGGGTGGGGTGACGGTGCCCCGCAGGGAGCGCGGGGGACGCACGCTGCGCTGCATCAGGGCTCACTTTTCTTTCCTGCCGCGGCGCCTCTCCAGGTCGCGCCGGATGTCTTCCGCAATGCGTTGCGCGCGGTCCGGGCCGGGCTCTACGCCCTTGGCTGCCTCCCTCTGCCTCATCAGTTCCGGCAGCTTCTGCGCCTTGCGCACCCGGTCCATCATCCAGCCGCCGACCAGGGCATTGATCAGCTCCTGGCGGGCGTCCATCGACCTGGCGGCCTCCGGCGCGCGTACCGGCGGCTGGGCCAGGAAGCTATCGCGCTCCATCTGCGCCTTGGTGAAAGTCCCCAGCAGCCCCTCGTCCTGGGCGTCGGCCAGCATGTCTCGCAGCCGGTGCAGCTCGCCGGCCATTCGCTCCAGCCAGTGCACGGCCGCCTCCCGGTTGGTCACGCAGATATCGTGGCTCATCCGCGGGTCGCCGGAGGCCAGACGGGTAATGTCGCGGAATCCGGACGAAGCCATGGGCGCCAGGTCGGGCCAGGCCGGGCTGGAGCGCAGCAGCGTGAACAGCGCCGTCGACACCAGCAGCGGCAGGTGGCTCACCGCCGCCGCGTACTGGTCGTGCTCCTCTGCGTCCACAAACAGCGGCTCCGCGCCCACCAGTCGGGCCAGGCCTACCACGCTGTTCACCGCCCCGTCCGTGGCCTTCAACGAAGGGCAGATGCAGTACGCCTTGCCGGCGAACAGCGTCGCCTCCGCCTGTTCGATGCCCGGCGTCTCCTTGCCCGCCATGGGGTGCCCGCCCACGAAGCTCACGCCCTCTGGCAAGAGCTCGGCGGCCCACTGCATCACCTGCGCTTTGGTGCTCGCAGTGTCCGTCACGACGACCCCCTCCGCCAGCTCGCCGGCGATCTCCTGCATCAGCTCTCGTACCGCCAGCACCGGCGTGGCGATGATCACCATGCTGGCGCCCTCCACCGCCCGCAGCAGGTTGTGCTCGGCCCGGTCGATGGCGCCCGCGCGCTGCGCCTGGTTGGCCGCGCCGCGGTCGAGGTCGTGGCCCACGATCTCCACGCTCTCCAGGCCGGCCGCCTTCAGGGCCAGCCCCAGGGAGCCGCCGATGAGCCCCGTCCCGATGATGGTTAGCCGTTTTCTTGCTTGCGGTTCCTTCATAATCTCGTCACGAGCTTAGCACGACTTTTCCCGACCCCACAATTGCGGCTCGCCTTCGCCTTTTCCGAACGCTGGACTTCAAGCCCGCACTTCCTTCTGAAGGTCCGGCTTGTGGTCATGAGGAGAATAACTTCCCCTGCGGGTTGAAACCCGCAGCTTCCGTGACTTCTTGATCCGAAACTGGAAGCTGCGGGATTTATCCCGCAGAGGTTAGATCGAATAGTTGATGACCTCTAGCCTGGAGCCGTGTTCCGTTTCACCGAAGCCTAGGCTTACAGCCTGGCCCGCACCCGCTAGCCTCAGCAGGCGTCGTCCGCCGCCCGCAGCCGCGCCTCGCCCGCCTCGCGGTCTTCGTGCTGGCGGACCAGCTCCACGACGGCCGGCGGCGCGCCCAGGGCCGCCGCCAGCTCCGCCCCCCTTTCGCAGTGACGGTGCAGCGTGCCCAGGCCTGCCCTGAGCATGCCGAACGGGCCACCCTTCTCAGCCAGCCGTTCCAGCAGGCCCGGCGCCGTCGACGCCAGGACCACGTAGGCCACCCGGTGCCACAGGCGGACCGGCGGGCCGGCCAGGCGCCCCTTGCCCGCGTCGTGCAGCAGGGCCGCCGCCAGCACATCCTGGTCATCGCAGCCGCCGGCGCGGAGCGTGAGGTAGACGTCAAGACAATGTCTCTGGTCGCGGGCGCTCATGGAGTCGAACAGGGCCAGCAGCCTCTCGCCCAGCACCGCCGTCGCCTCCTCTCGCTCACGGCGGGCCACGCGCGGGCTTAGCGCTCCCAGGAACTGGCGCGCCCGGTACAGCGACCCGCTAAGCGAAGGCATCGCCACGGATGCCGGCGAAGAGCCGCGCCAGGGCATTAATGATCGGTCGCATCACCTCGAACAGGATGCCGAAATTGCCGCCGGTGAGGAAGGGCAGCGCGATGAGGGCGATGAGGATCACCGGGCCCCAGCGCTCCAGTTCCGCGAAAGAACGAGACAGCTCCCGGGGCAGGAGGCCCACCGTCACCCGGAACCCGTCCAGGGGGGCGATGGGGATCAGGTTGAACACCCCCAGGATCAGGCTCACCAGGACGATGGCGCTCAGGTACAGTCCCAGGTACTGGTCGGCGCTCCAGCCTCCCCGGATGAGGCTGTTCATCACGCTGACGTTGAAGGGCGGCAGCCAGGGCACCCAGCCTGCCTTCAGGGGGAATCCGGCCAGCGCCGCCACGATGAAGTTGGAGATAGGGCCGGCCCCGGCCACGATCGCCAGGCTCGCCTTGGGGTTGCGCGTGGCCGCCGGGTTCACCGGCACCGGCTTTCCCCAACCGAAGCCGACGATGAACAGCAGCACCGTCCCCGCCGGGTCCAGGTGCGCCAGCGGGTTCAGTGTCACCCGCCCGCGGCTGCGCGGCAGGCGGTCCCCCAGGCTGTCGGCCACGTAGGCGTGCGAGAACTCGTGGAAGGAGATGCCCGCGATCAGGGCCGTGACCGTAGCGCCGAGGAGAACGAAGGCCGCGACCGCATCGATTCTGAGCAGGTCGAAGTAAACGAAGATCAAGGTGGCTCGTATTCATCATAGCATGCCGTTCAGCTTCTGCTTCCTGTACGCCGTCGCCCGCAGCCGGTCTAACGATGCCCCCTCCCCCGAAGAGAGAGGGTTGGGGTGAGGGTCCTCGCTCAGTTCGCGGCCTGCCGCGGCGCCTCGGCGGGCGCTGCCGGCGCCGCCGCCGCCCTCACTTCCAGCCGGCTGGTCACCGAGCGCGCGCCCGGCACCGCGGACGCGCGGCGCACGATCTCCTCGACCACGGCGGCCGAGGGCGCGTAGCCGAATAACGTGACGTCTCCCAGGGACGATCGCGCGTAGACCATGGCGTCCCGGAGCGCGCCGGCCCGCTCCAGCGCCTGCGCGGCCTCCAGCTCCAGGCCGAAGTCGTCCCTGATCTCGTTGCGCACTGCCGCTGCCCCCTCCACCGACGCCGCCGCCTGCTCGGCCCAGCCCTTAGTCTGGGGCGTGCGGACGTTGCCGCCCAACCGGACCGTCCCGTCTGACACGTCTAAAGTGAGGCGCCGGCGGTCGTCCGC
>JACPQO010000105.1 GCA_016190405.1 Chloroflexota bacterium
AGCGTACCCTGCGCTTCTACGAGGAGAAGGGCCTCCTCAAGCCCCCTACCCGCATGGACGGCGGCTTTCGCCTCTACTCCGAGGACGACGTGCGGCGGGTGGATCAGATCCGCCGCCTGCAGAACCTCCTGGGCATAACCCTGGCCGACATCAAGGAGATGGTAGAGGCCGAGGAGATGCTACAGGAGCTGAAGGCGCAGTACCGTCCGGAGGCCGACGTCGCGGAAAAGAAGCGCCAGCTACAAAAGGCCATCGAGGTTGTCGAGAAACAGTACGCCATCGTCCGCCAGAAGGTGGAGCAGATGCAGGAGATGCGGGGGCAGCTCGAGGAGCGGCTCAAGGTCTTCGAGCGCTGGATGACAGAGCTGGAGCGGCTGGACCAGAAGGCCGCCGTCGCACCCTGAAGGGCTACCTAGAGTAACACGCTGCCCCCGTCGCAGGACGGGGGCATTTTTTGCCTCCCGCTCGTTCCTGAGGCTCTCGAAGGGCGAGCGGAGCGATGACCGCCCCCTACGCCAGCTCCTTCACGATCCGCAGCGCCTCCCGCGAGTGAATCTCCATGTCCGTCTCGCTCTCGACTACACCGCGGATCACCCCCTCCTTGTCGATGACGTAGGTGACGCGGGCGGCCAGGTTCATATTGTCGCGCCAGACGTCGTAGGCTTTGGCGGCGGCGTAGCGCGGCCAGTCGGACAGGAGGGGGAAGCTGAGCTCGAGGCTCTTGGCGAACACGCCCTGACTGGGGAAGGGGTCGACGCTCACGCCCAGCACCTGGGCGCCGGCTTCCTCGAAGTCCCTGGCGACATCGCGGAAGCACTGCATCTCGCGGCTTCAGCCGGGGGTGAAGGCCAGCAGGTAGAAGGCCAGGACTACCGCCCTCTGCCCCTTGAAGTCGGCCAGGGAGACCCGGTTGCGGCCGGCGTCCATCAGTGAGAAGTCGGGGGCGGGATCGCCTACCTTGAGCGGCATCGTCAGGTCCTTTCCAGCGCGCTAGTGGTGCTCCGCGCCGCCGCTGCCCTCGCGGGGCGGCGGCCGGTGCAGCCAGAAACCGATGCGTTGCCGGACGGCGTACAGCACCAGGCCGGCGGCGCCGGCGCCGAGGATGGCGCCCATAGTGATAAGGGCCATTTCGGCGATGTCCGGGCCCTCACCGCCGTCGGCCTCGGACGCGGTTACGGGAGCCGGCGACGGGCTCGGGCTGGGTTCCGTCGTCACGGTAAAGCGGATGGTGCCGGCGCCGATGTCGCCGCTGTCCCGCGCCGTCACCTGCCACTGAAAGGTCCAATCGCCCTTCACCTTGCCCGTGTACGTCCCCGGCTCCACGTCGACGCAGTCGCCCGTCTTCCGGAACACGATCCGCAATCCCAGGGGCTGGCCCCCCGGCGTGACGACCGCGAACCGGAAGTCGCTGGGGTCTTCGATCTTCACCGGCTCCGAGAAGCAGAGGTGGAGCAGCTCCGGCAGCTCTTCCAGGGCGGCGCCGTCGGCAGGATCGGCCTCCGTAAGCGTAGGCTGGGCCAGGGCCGTTGGCGCCAACGTTTGCAGGGCAGCGGCCATCACCAGAAGCAGAGCCGCCACCAGGCCCAGCCGTGCGAGCGATCGTACAACCATTTGCCGGCTACCGAACGCGAATAGTACCACAAACGGGCCCGTGGTCGTAGGGGCCTTTCCTTGAGGGGCCCTCCGGCCCCTTGATATAATGCGAAGGCATGTCTACGGTTGCTCCATCCCATGGCTAAAGACCTCGCCCGTCCAGCCAAGACCGGCGGCGGGGCGGCCCCGCGCTACCGGCGGATCGTCGTCAAGTTGGGCACCAACGTCCTCACGGCGGGCACCGACCGGCTGGACTTGGAGGTGATGGCGGCCCTGGTGGGGCAGGTCGCCCGCTTGCACCAGGGCGGCGCCGACGTCATCGTCGTCACCTCCGGGGCCATCGCCGCCGGCCGCCACCGGCTGGGCAGGCCCAAGAACCGCAAGGAGATGCCCTTCCGCCAGGTGCTGGCCGCCGTCGGCCAGAGCGACCTCATGCAAGCCTACCAGGAGCTGTTCAACGGTCACGCCATCACCGTCGCCCAGACCCTTCTCACCCGCCGCGATCTGGCCGACCGCCAGGGCTACCTGAACGCCCGTAACACCCTGCTGGCCCTGCTGGAGCTCCGCGTCGTCCCCATCGTCAACGAGAACGATGTCGTCGCGGTGGAGGAGATCGAGGGCGCCAAGATCGGCGACAACGACAACCTGTCTGCCCTGGTGACCAACCTGGTGGACGCCGACCTGCTGGTCCTCCTCACCGACACCGGCGGCCTGTACACGGCCGACCCCCGTCACGACCCCTCGGCGCGGCTTATCCCCCGCGTCGAGCGGATCGATGCCCAGATCGAGGCCCTGGCCGGCGATACCAGCGGCCGCGGCGTCGGCGGCATGGCCACCAAGCTCCAGGCGTCGCGCCTGGCCACCGCCGGCGGCAGCGACGTGGCCATCGCGGACGGCGGGGAACCCGACGCCCTCGTCCGCCTGGCCCAGGGCGAGGCGCTGGGCACGCTATTCCCGGCCAGTGCAGACCGCATGGAGAGCCGCAAGCGCTGGATGCTGGCCGGCCTCTCCCTCAAGGGCACGATCCAGGTGGACGAAGGGGCCTCCGCTGCACTGCGACGCGACAAGCGCAGCCTGCTGCCGGCCGGCGTGCGCGACGTCCAGGGCTCCTTTCAGCGGGGCGACGCCGTCGCCATCGTGGACGGCGAGGGCAAGCGCATCGCCTGCGGCATCGCCAACTACGACGCCGCCGACATCCTGCGCATCCGCGGCCTGCGCTCCGACCGCATCGAGGCGGCTTTGGGCCACCACTACGGCGGCGAGGTCGTGCACCGGGACAATCTGGTGCTGCTGTAGAATAGGGCCATGGGACACGTGACTGTTAAGGCGCGCATCGGCGCCACCAACGAGAATCTCCAGGAAGTGGAGTTCATGGTCGACACCGGAGCGTTCTACACGATTCTGTCGCCAGCCATCTGCGAGCGGCTGGGGATCGCCTTTCCGTTGAGAGAACGTATGGTGACGGCGGACAATCGTACTATCACAGTCGAAGTCGGCACGGCCCACATTGAGATCAACGGCCGGGCCGCCGGCATTCTCGTGGGAAAGATGGATGTCCCCAGCCCGCTCCTGGGAGTCAGCGCTCTGGAAGCGCTGGGCTTCAAAGTGAACCCGGTCGACGGCACGCTGGAGCCCCCCCCCCCCAAACCC
>JACPQO010000007.1 GCA_016190405.1 Chloroflexota bacterium
AGCTTGTGGAGCGCCTGCTGGAGGGCCACGTAAGCCCCGGTGATGGCCGCCGTGCGGGTGCCCCCGTCCGCCTTGAGGACGTCACAATCGACGACGAAGGTGCGCTCGCCCAGGAGGTCGAGTTGGGCCACGGAGCGCAGGGAGCGGCCGATGAGGCGCTGGATCTCGGAGGTGCGGCCGGAGGTGCGGCTGGTCTCGCGGGGGGTGCGGGTCAGGGTGGAGCGGGGCAGCATGCCGTACTCGGCGGTAATCCAGCCGGAGCCGCTGCCCAGGGCGAAGCGGGGTACGCGGTCCTCCACGCTCACGGCGCAGAGGACGGCCGTGTTGCCCATCTCGATGAGGGCCGAGCCCTCGGCGTGGGCCAGGTAGCCGGGGGTGATGGCGACAGGCCGGAGCTGGTCCGGACGGCGGCCGTCGGAGCGGATCATAGCGGCAGTGAGTATAGCACAGGCCAGGAGCCGGGCCAGCGAGGGGCGGCGGCGGGCCGGCCCTCGTCGACGATTCATGCTCTTGGGACTATCGATACCCCACCATGAATGGTGGGGCATCAACTCCAATCGATGCCGCAGCCCTTCGACTAGGCTCAGGACAGGCTTTCAAGCTGCGGTGGAGACCTACCACCTTCCAAGCATGAATGCACGCAACGCTATCGAGGAAGAGCGGCCCCGCCAACCGTTGTCATTCCAGGTAGCGGCGGGCGTACTCCTTTGGCGACTACCCGAGATTCGGCCCGCCAGCGTTGACGGAGCCCAGCGTCGGCACGAGCCCGCAGGTGGCCCGTCCCAGAAAAGCAATGGAGCGGGCGATGGGAATCGAACCCACGACAGCCTGCTTGGAAGGCAGGCGCTCTACCACTGAGCTACGCCCGCTGCCGAAACCACCGCTATTATACCCGGATTAGCGCCGACGAGATGGGCCCACGGCCGCTCCCGATCACGCCAGCCGGTAACCCCTTCGCGGCACGGTCTGGATCAGCTCCCGGCCGGGCGCGGCGATCCGTATCTTGGCCCGCAGGTTTCGTACGTGGGAACGCACCAGCTCAGAGGAGCCGGTGCCGGGATAGAACTCCCAGACTTTCTCCAGCAGCTCCTCCCCCGAGGCGATGGCTCCCTGCCGCTGGGCCAGGTACTCCAGCAAGCGGAACTCCGTGGGGGTGAGCTGCACCTGGACGCCGCTCCCCCTCAGTTCGTGTGTGGCCCGGTCCAGCTGAAGATCGTCGATCATCACAACGCTTGGCCGCGAGCGGTGTCTGGCCGCCAGGGCGCGCTCCACCGCCTCGCGCACGTCCTTGGCCGCATACGGCTTGGTGACCACTTCGTCGAGGTCCGAGTCCAGGGGAAGCGAGCCAGGGAGCCACTGAGCTCCGGCGCTGGCCAGAAAGACGATCGCCAGGGCGCCATCGGTGCCGCGCAGCCGCTGGCACAACCACTCCAGGTCTTCACCCAGGGCCGCGTCCACCACCGCCGCATCGACCTTGACCGTGAACAGGCCCCGCATCGCCGCCTCGGCGGTCGATGCCGTAACCACTTCATAGCCCAGGGTCGCCAGGCTCTTCTGGACCAGCCCCTCGGCGCTGGGATCGTTGGTGATCAGCAGGACCGCAGGCATGGTATCAAGTCGTTTGACCTGCCTATTATATGCGATGGCTGCCATGACACAAACCGGAAAGGGCGGCAAATCGCCGCAGCTACGAATCCTGCAGGTGCGACTCCTGTGGCCCTTTCTGCTCCTCCTGGCCGCGTTCGTGGTCTTTTTCGAGTTCATCGCCGACGTGGGCGGCAGCGCCGATCCGCTGCGGTCCCCGCCTCAGTTGCCCACTCCCTCCGCCAGCCCCGCCCCAGGCACGACGCGTCTCCAAGGCGACGCCGTCACCCTGGCGTACGCCACCTCGACTTCTGGGGCCCTATTCGGTCCCCTCCAGTTCGAACACCAGGTCCCCGTTATCGTAGCGGACGAGGGTCCGCGCGAGATCGTCGGCGTACCAGGCCTTCTGCGTGCGCCCTCCCGAACGGATCTCCAGCCGCCAGGCCTGGAAAGTGCCCGCTGGCACCGTGACGTTCTCCTTCTCCTTGAGCTTCAGGACCACCGATATCACCTGAGGCTTGGCCAGCGTGCAGCTCAGGACGTCGGAGTAGCTCGCCTCGTAGTCGGCGGCGAAGGCCAGCGTCCGCCACAGGAAGAGGTCCGACCAGCTGTCGTATGAATGGGTCGGCACATCCAGTTCGTCGGCCCGCTGGTCCTTCTCCGACTGTTGCTCCACAAGGACCTTGCCGCTTGCGTACTGCGCCTGGCAGTGACGTGCCCCCTCAGGTCCATCGATGGTCCGCTCGGCGCTCAGCGGCTCCAGCGTGGCTGCGTCCGCGACCACTGATACATCGTCCGTAAGCTTCTCGTCGGGGAAAGCGAAGCTTTGCCGGAAGACCAGCGTGTCGCCTTGCGTCTCGATGCGCAGCTCGCCCGTGCCCTTCACGTCGTCGCCATCGAGCAGGCGATAGTGCGCCGTCTCCGGCGCCATCCAGGGAATCGAGGACACAACTTCGCGGCCCGATAGCACCGCGGTCTCGCCGCCACAGGCGGCCGCCGCCAGCAACAGGGCCAGGAGTATGCCGAGGCGCTTATGCACGAATGTTCAGGCGCCCGCGGCCATGACCGACCGCACGCGGCCTACCGCCTCTTCAACATCCGCCCGCTCGATGCCATAGTGGGTCACCATGCGCGCCCGCCCGCCCTCGTCCAGGCAGAGCACGCCCGACTGATTCAGGCGCCGCACCAACTCGCCCAACTGCCAGCCCTGCACGGTGAAGAACACCAGGTTGGTCTCGGGCGGCGGCGCCAACTCGATCCCGGATATCACTCGGAGACCGGCCGCCAGCACCCTGGCATTCTCATGGTCATCAGCGAGCCGTTCGACCATGTTCTCCAGGGCGTAGATGCCGGCGGCCGCGATAATCCCCGCCTGGCGCATGCCGCCGCCCAGCATCTTCCGGTAGCGCCGCGCCTCGGCGATGAAGTCGCGGCTGCCGCAGAGGACGGAGCCGATGGGGCAGCCCAGCCCCTTGCACAGGCTGAAGGAGACCGAATCGGCGTATTGCGCCAGCCGCGATACGGGTATCCCCAGGGCCACGGCGGCGTTGAACAAGCGGGCGCCGTCCAGGTGAAGGCGCAGGCCATGCCGGCCGGCCAGCTCCCGCACCGCGAGCATGTCCGCTTCGGTCAGGACGGTGCCGCCGCAGCGGTTGTGGGTGTTCTCCAGGCAGATCAGCGCCGTGCGCGGGAAATGGACATCGCGATGGCGGATGCTGGCCGTGACCTGCTCCAGGTCCAGGCGGCCCTTGTCATCGTTGGGCACGGGGCGCAGGCCCAGACCGCCCACGGCGTGGGCGCCGCCCACCTCAAAGTGCAGGGTGTGCGACTCGTCGCCGACGATGACTTCGTCGCCGCGCCGACAGTGGACCAGCATCGCCACCAAGTTGCTCTGGGTGCCACTGGTGGTCAGGAGCGCCGCTTCCTTCCCCAGCGTTTCGGCCGCCAGCGATTGCAGACGGTTTACGGTCGGATCATCGCTGAACACGTCGTCGCCCAGCTCGGCGCAGGCGATGGCCTCGCGCATGGCGGGCGAAGGCAGAGTGACGGTGTCGCTCCGGAGATCGATAACCTTCATCGCCGACAAGCGAGGGCGCGCAGTTAGGGCCCCGCGCCTAACTCGAGCGCTCCCAAAGCGATTGGTAGCCCTCGCCGCCGCGGATGGCGGCCAGCACCTCCGCCTTCTCCTGACGGACCAGCTCCTCGTAGACCTGTTGGCAGCGCTCCGCCATCTGCTCGCCGCCGAGGCTGACCAGCCTGGCCTCGATCTTCGCCCACAGGCCGCAATTGCGGAAAGTATCCATGTGCCGCGGCCACATGAAGGACATGATCTTGTCCGGCAGGGGGAGCCGGGGCCGCATCTTCTTTAGGCTCTTGAAGCGCTCCTCCACGGAGTCAGCCTTGGGAACGATGGCGATGATGGGCCCGTCCTGGTCGCTGGTGCGGCTGTCGATGAGCAGCCTCTTGTCCAGGATGGCGAAGCGGACGACCAGGACTTCGGCGCTATCGATGACCCGCGCCACCTCGTCCATGTCCAGCCCGTACTCGTCCATACAGGGAAATTCTACGCGCACCCCTGGGCCCGGTCAAACGCGTCTGCCTGCCATCAGGCAGGGCTGCGGGCGGCCGCGCGGGCCCTCAGCGCCTCCAGTCTGGCGCGCGCCGCCCCCGATTCGATGGCCTCGCGGGCCAGGGCAATGCCTTTCTCGATGCTCGCTGCCCGCTCGGTGAGGAAAACACGGATCCCGGCGTTGAGCAGCACCAGATCGCGGTAGGGGCCCGGCTCGCCCTCCAGGATGCGTAGCGCTATGGCGGCGTTGTAAGAGGCGTCGCCGCCGGCCATCTCCTCCTGCGAGGCGGGCTGAAGATCGTACTCCTGCGGATCGATGCGCAGCTCCTCCACCTCGCCGCCCTCCCAGAGAAGGGCACGGCAGGACCGTGAGGTGGGAGCGTCCTCGTTGCCCTCGATGCCCTGGACGATCATGATCCGCCGGAACCCCATCTCCTGCGCTGCTGCCAGCATCTTCTCCATGTACGGCAGATGGGTCAGGCCGATGATGCTGTACGACGCCCCGGCCAGGTTGTAGACCTTCTCGATGGTGTGAATGCAACTCCGCAGCGCTATCTCTTCCCGTAAATCCTTCAAGGCGAACAGCGACGGCACGAATCGCGCCTGGTGCATGTACCCCAGGCCCACTTCGTCGATGCTGGCCTGCACTTCTTCCGGCGGCGCATCCGTATCGATCCCCAGCGCCTCTAGCACGTCGCCGATGGGCACGCCGTGCTTGGGCCCCAGGTCCCTCTCGCCATGCATCACGACCGGCACGCCGGCCGCCGCCGTCACTATCGACGAAGCCGGGCTCACCACGATGCTCCTCTTGCGGCCGTCGTAGGGGCTGCCGATGTCCAGCAGCCCCTCGGCCTTCGGCCGGATGCGCACCGACTGGCCGCGGACGGCGTCCGCGAACCCCAGCAGCTCCTCAGGAGACTCCCCCTTAAAGCGCTCCAGGAGCAGGAAGGCGCCCATCTGGGCCCGCGTCGCCTGCTGGGCCAGGACCAGCTCCATGGCGTCGCGCGCCTCCTCGCGCGTGAGGTCGCGGCAGTTCTTGGGCCCCTGCCCAATCTCGCGCAGGTAGAAGCGCATCCGCTCGAAGGGCGTATCGTCGCGGGGGCGGTCCTTGGCGTACTGGGTCATGTCACGCCGCGTAGTACTTCACGCGCTCCTTCTTGTACTCGGTGTGGCTGTACAGGATGGCGTAGTCGCCGATTCCCACATCAGCGGCGATCTTGCGCACCGTCTCCTGGCACTTCTCGCGGGTCTGGGCGTGGATCATGGTGAAGACGTTGTACGGCCAGTCCTCGAAGGTGGGGCGCCGATAGCAGTGGCTGACCTGGGGATACGAGGCAAACTTCGCGCCCGCCTCCTCCAGCCGCTCCTCGGGCACGATCCAGCAGGTCATGCCGTTGGCCGTGAACCCGGCCGCCCGGTGGCGCAGCACCGCCGCGAAGCGCCGCATGATCCCCTCTTCCCGAAGCGTCTCGGCCCTGGCCAGGAGCTCATCCTCGCTGATCCTAAGGCCCGCCGCCGTCTCCGCGAAGGGGTGGCTCACCAGCGGCAGGTCCTCCTGGAGGGCCCGCACCAGGTCGATCTCCCCGGCGGTCAACTCCCGGCGCGGGCCCTTCGACCGCTGCGAGCGCTGCCCCTGGTTGCCATCGCCGTTCACCATGTCGAACTCGACATCGATCTTGTACAGCTTCAGGGCGGGCAGTATGTGGTGCTTGGCCGCCCCGGCCTCCCCGGCCAGACAGGCCACCTCGCCTTCGAGGTCGCCGGAGCGGGGGAGAGCCAGCACGAACCACAGGTTGTATTCGTGCTCGCGGCCGTAGTTATGGCTAACCCCGGGGTGAGCGCTGACGACGGCTGCCGCCGCCTCCAGCCGCTCCTCCGGCACCGAGAAGGCGACCAGGCTGCTGCGGTAGCCCACGCGGTACACATCGAAGATGGCGCTCAGGTGCCTGAGCACTCCCGACTCGCGCAGCGCTCTGCCCCTGGCCAGCACCTCCTCTTCGCTGACGCCCAGCCGCTCCGCCAGGACCGTGAAGGGCTGCGCCACCAGCGGGAAATCGCTCTGGAGCTGGTTCAACAGGCGCCGGTCGGTCGCGTCCAAGGTGGGGGCCTGGGTCACGAGTAGCGCTCTTCCTTCCAGGGGTCGCCGCGCATATGGTAGCCGTACATCTCCCAGAAGCCGGGCTGGTCCTTGTCCACGAACTCCAGCCCGCGCACCCACTTGGCGCTCTTCCAGAAGTACAGGTGAGGCACGACCAGCCGCAGGGGCCCGCCGTGCGCAGCGGGCAGCGGCTTACCGTCGTGCTTGTAGGCGAGCAGCACGTTATCAGGCATGAGGTCCTGGAGGAGCACGTTCGTCGTGTAGCCGCCGTAGCAATGGACCACTACTGCCTTCGCCGATGGCAACGGCTGGACGTGGTCCACCAGCTTGCGGAAGGCCACCCCTTCGAACTCGTTGTCCATGCGGCTCCAGGCGGTCACGCAGTGGATATCGCAGACGACCTTCGCGGTGGGCAGGGCGGCGAACTGGCTCCAGGTGAACTCCACCTCCTTCTCGACGGCGCCGAAGACGCGCAGCCTCCACTTATCGAGTTCGATCCTGGGGGTGCCCGCGTACGTCAGCACCGGCCAGTCCTCCACGACCTTCTGGCCCGGCGGCAGGCGCTCCCCGTACTTCTCACGGTCTTTCGACCGGCGCGAAATCAAGTCGAAAACCAAGGCGACTCCTTCCGATGGGCTTCAGGAATAACCGCAACGAGCGTATCAACCGCCCATAGCTAGCGTCAAATCTGCGCGAACCGGGCCAGCGGCGCGCTCTCCCCATCGCCAGGTGCTATCATCGATGTCGATGCTGCCGACCCAAGCCCCCGAGTCGAGCCCTCCCGCCTCCGGCCACGAGACGAGGCGCCGTCTCCTGTTCCTGGGCGCCGCTCTCGCCGTGCTCGGCCTCGACCAGCTCACCAAGCAGCTCATCCGGTCCCTGATGGACACCGGCCAGGCCTGGCCCGCCGACTGGCCGGTGCGCCTGCATTATGTCACCAATACCGGCGCCGCCTTCGGCATCCTCAAAGACCAGACCGGCTTCCTCATCGTGACCAGCCTCATCGGGCTGGCGGCGATATACCTGTACTATCGCTTTCCCCCCTTCGATCACATCATCGTGCCCATCGCCGTGGGAATGATGCTGGGCGGCGCCGCCGGCAACCTG
>JACPQO010000107.1 GCA_016190405.1 Chloroflexota bacterium
CAAGGAGACGGTGCGCGGCTTCCGCGAGATCCTGGAGGGGAAGTGGGACCACCTGCCGGAGCAGGCGTTCTACATGGTGGGGACTATCGAGGAGGCGGCCGAGCAGGCGGAACGGATGGAGAAGGAAGCGGCGGCAGTATGACGGTTACACCTTGCGAGTGACTAGAGTATCTGTTCTCATCTTGTCATGGCCAGTTGCATTTTCCTTGGCGACTATGCCGTCGACCGCAGAGCCGGGATCTGCACGATCACGCTTGAATGCGAGACCCGTGAAGCCCTCGAGTGGTTTGAACACATCGTATTGGCGTCCTTCCCAGGCGCAAACCTGGCGCGCGGTGGAAGAGCAGAACGAACCGGATTGCTCGGGTTCGGGCGAAGGCTACGATTGGTGGGCCGTTTGAGCGCAGAGGGAGCAGACGCCATAGTAGACGTCCTGAAGCTGCTCAGCGCTACGCTAACTATCGAGGATAGCTTGGACGAGAGCCACGCGTTCGCATATCATAAGGATGAAGACCCGTCTGGCGAACTCGTTCGGTCGCAGGTCGGTCAGTTGGTTTATGCGGCAAAATACGCTCGGCCGCCGGATCCAGCGGCACGCGAGCGAATTACACGTGCCGTCAGTCGATTCATCAACAGGCACCCTAGATACCGCGGGGCAGGGTGGATCGGAGCCGTGCCGCCTCATCTGTGGACAACACAAGCCAGTCTTTGCAGAAGCATTGTGAAAGACGTTGCCACCGTTGTCGGGCTTCCATTAGTGACAGTGATGCGAACCGAATCGCGGACCCAGCAGAAGGAAATCACAGACGACAACCGGCGCAGAGGAGTTGAAAAACGTTTCGAGAACCAACGCGGTTCAATGCGCATCAACCAGGACCTTGCGGGTGGGGCCATCGTTCTCATTGACGACCTGTACGGCTCGGGTGGCAGTATGCTCGAATGCGCAAGGGCTGCGCGTGAAGCTGGCGCGGGTGAAGTCCTCGGTCTAGCGATCACGAAGCAGCGGCTCTTCGAAGGCGTGCGGATGACGAGTAATGTATAGGTGCTAGCGATGGCCCTTGATAGCGCGATCCGGCAGTTCGAATGCCCTGATGATCTCGCCACGGTGATCGGCCCCAAACGCCTCTATGCGGTCGGCAATTCAGACCTCGTGGGGTCTGTAGCGATCGGCATCTGCGGATCACGGCAGGCATCGCCTAGCGGACTGGAACGCGCATGGGAATTCGGTCGAGAGGCGGCGTTGAGAGGTGCCACAGTCATCAGTGGCTACGCGCGTGGAGTAGACCGACAAGCGCATCTGGGCGCCTTGGCCGCAGGCGGGTCTACTATCGCGGTACTGCCTGAGGGCATCAGGTACTTTCGTTTGTCGAAAGAACTTGCAGAGTTCGCGGATGACAGGAACTTTGTGGCCATTTCGATGTTCCAACCCGATGCTCGCTGGCAGCCGTGGAGAGCAATGGAACGAAACAAACTCATAGTTGCTCTGTCAAGGGCGCTGTTTGTGATAGAAGCAGGGGAGACCGGTGGGACAATGGAGGCAGCGTTCACGAGCCACAAGCTGGGTAGGACCGTATACGTGGTCGAATTCAAGAATGAGCGGCCCGGCAGGGAAGGCAATCGCGAACTGATGCGCCGGTTCGCACAGCCCGTAAAAACGATTCGCGAATTGCGGTCACAGCTTGACGTGGTTGTCAACACTTCCGACGAAGTGATGCCGGGCCAGTTGACCATGAGCCTAGGCCGCGAGACTTCGTTGGGGCGAGAAACCAATGCCCCTGAGGGTTGATATCGTCACGGCGGAGCGGGTGGTCTACTCCGAGGAAGGGGTGGACCGGGTGATGGTGCCCGGGGTCGTGGGCGAGCTGGGCGTGCTGCCCCTGCACGCGCCGCTCATGACCATGATCCAGCCCGGCGTGCTGCGCATCGTCAAGGGGGACGACGAGATCGAGATGGCGATCACCGGCGGCTTCCTGGAGGTGCGCCAGAACCGGATCACCATCCTGGCCGACGCCGCCGAACGGGCCGAAGAGATCGACCTGGTGCGGGCGGAGGAGGCGCGCCGCCTGGCGGAAAGGAGCATCGAGGAACGGACGACGGAGATCGACCTGTCACGGGCGGAGGCGGCGCTGGCGCGGGCCCTGGCGCGGCTGAAGGTGGCGGAGCGACGCCGGCGGCGGGCCGGCGTACGGCCGGGCCCGCCCGGCCCCTGAGCCGGACGGAGAGCGGGCCAATCATGCGAGCAGAGGCCACGGGCCGCACCCTCGTCATCGAGGGCGGGCACGCCCTGCGCGGCCGTGTGACGGTCAGCGGCTCCAAGAACGCCACCATGGGCGCCATGGCCGCCGCCCTCCTCGTGCCGGACGACTGCATCCTGGAGAACGTCCCCGACATCGAGGACGTGGCCCACATGGCCGAGGTGTTGCGCAGCCTAGGCGCCACGGTAGAGCGGCTGGACGCCCACGCGCTGCGGCTGAACGCCGCCAATTTGCACAGTTGGTCGCCGCCGTCCGAACTCGTCGGCAACCTGCGGGGGAGCTTCCTGGTGATGGGCGCCCTGCTGTCGCGCCTGGGTCGGGCGGCCTGCTCGCCGCCCGGCGGCGACGTCATCGGGCAGCGGCCCATCGACGTGCACCTGGCGGGCTTCGCCGCCCTGGGGGCAGAGGTCAGCCGCGAGGGCGACAAGTTCGTGGCCCAGGCGGAGCAGCTGGGGGGCGCCACCATCTTCGCGGACTACCCCAGCGTCCTGGGGACCCAGAACCTGATGCTGGCCACGGTCATGGCCCAGGGGCGCAGCACCATCGTCAACGCGGCCGCCGAGCCGGAGGTGCAGAGCCTGGCGGCGATGCTGCGGCAGATGGGCGCCCGCATCTCCGGCGCCGGCAGCCATACGGTGGAGATCGAGGGGATGCCAGAACTCAAGGGAAGCCGCTACAGTATCATCCCGGACCGGCTGGAGGCCGGCACCTACGCCATCGCGGCGGCCATCACGCGCGGGGAGGTCGCGGTGGAAGGGGCCTGCCCGGAGCACCTGCTATCGCTGACCTCGAAACTCCGCGAGGCCGGCGTCGCGGTGCGGCTGAACGACGACCGGATGACCGTGCAGGGCGCCGCCGACCTGAAACCCCTGACCATTCAGGCGCTGCCCTACCCAGGTCTGGCCACGGACCTCCAGGCACCCATGGCCGTGCTATTGACCCAGGCCAACGGCGTTAGCTACGTGCACGAGCGGGTGTTCGACAACCGGCTGCTCTACGTCAGCGAGTTGCGGAAGATGGGCGCCGAGGTAGTGACTACCGGGACCACCACTGCTATCATTAGCGGGCCTACTCCGCTGATGGGGGCCCGCGTGCGCGCGCTGGACGTGCGGGCCGGTGCGGCCCTGATCCTGGCGGGGCTGGTCGCCCGGGGCCGCACGGAGATCACCGATATCTACCACGTGGACCGGGGGTACGAGCGGATCGACGAGAAGCTGCGCGGGCTGGGCGCGGTTGTGGAGAGGGCGTAGATGTTCGGGATGCGGATAGGGGTTGACCTGGGCACGGCCAACGTTCTGATTTACGTCAAGGGCCGCGGGATCGTCATCGCCGAGCCTTCAGTCGTGGCGGTGGCCCAGCGCGACAACAGCATCGTCGCCGTCGGCACCGAGGCGCGTGAAATGCTGGGCCGCACCCCGGGCGCTATCCAGGTGATCCGGCCCATGCGCGACGGCGTCATCGCCGATTACCTGACCACGGAGGCGATGCTCCGCTACTTCATCGCCAAGGTGGTGGGCCGCATCTCGCTGATAAAGCCGGAGGTGATGATCTGCGTGCCGGCGGGCGTCACCGGCGTGGAGCAACGGGCGGTGCAGGACGCCTGCGAGGCGGCGGGGGCGCGCCGGCCGGCCCACGTGATCCCGGAACCGCTGGCGGCCGCCATCGGCGCCCGCATCCCGGTAGGCTCGCCCCAGGGCCACATGATCGTCGACATCGGCGGCGGCCGCACGGAGGCAGCCGTCATCTCCATGTACGGCATCGTGGTCAGCGAGTCGGTGCGGGTGGCGGGGGACCGCCTGGACGACGCCATCGCCGCCTACGTGAAGCGAAAGCACAACCTGATCATCGGCGACCGGACGGCGGAAGAGCTGAAGATCGCCATCGGCAGCGCCCTTCCCCTGGAGGAGGAGCTGACCTACCAGGTACGGGGGCGCGACCAGATCAGCGGCCTGCCCCGGACGATCACTGTGACCTCCGCCGATACGGCGCAGGCGATCCAGGACGCCCTACAGGCCATCATCGGCGCCGTCCGCTCGGTGCTGGAGCGGACGCCGCCGGAGCTGGCCTCCGACGTGGTGGACCGAGGGATCGTCCTCGCCGGCGGCACCGCCCTCCTGCGCAACATCGATCGGCTGATCACGCAGGAGATAGGCATCTCCTGCTACGTGGCTGATAACCCCATGGACTGCGTGGCCATCGGCGCCGGCATCGCCCTGGACCACCTGGAGCTGATCAAGCGGGCGCAGCCCCCCGAGGGCGAGTGGCTGGTTAGTTTCTAGCCCCCTGCTGCCCACCCCGGCCAGAGCAAAGAGGCGGCAACCTCTTGCTCTTTGCTCTTTGCTCTATGCTCTATGCTCTATGGTCTTTTGCCCTACTTAGCCCGCCCCTGCGCGTTCTTCAGGTAATAGGTCATGCTCTGCAGCGAGAGCACGGGGTCGACGCGCTTAACGTATATCCCGCGGGGGACGTGCGCGGCTATGGGCGCGTAGTTGAGGATGGCGCGGACGCCGCAGCGGACCAGGGCGTCGATGACTTGCTGCGCGGTCTCGCCGGGCACGGCCACGATCCCCACGTCCACCGGGTTTTCGCTGAGGACGTTCTCCAGCTCGTTGGTGTGCTTGATTCGCAGGCCATCGGCCTTGGTGCCCACCACGCCGGCGTCGGCATCGAAGGCCTCCACGATGCGGAACCCCTGGGGCGCGAACCCCTCGTAGCCCAGGATGGCCCGCCCCAGGCGCCCCACGCCGATGAGCGCCATCCGCCACTGGCGCTCCAGTCCCAGGATCTGGCGTAGCTCATCCAGCAGCTTACGGACGTTGTAGCCGCGCCCCTGCTTGCCGAAGCGGCCAAAGTAGCTTAGGTCCTTGCGGATCTGGGCCGGGGTGACGTTCAACTGGCTGCCCAGCTCCTGGGAGCTCACCACCTCGCGGCCCTGAGCCTCCAGGGCTGCCAGCGCCCTGGCGTACAAGGGCAGGCGGTCGATTACAACCGGAGGTATCTCCATACGGCCTTATCCCCCTATAGGCCTAACTTATGAGAGCGATATATCAATCGTATCTTCCACAATCGATGGCTTGAGCTTCTTATAGCACCCCTCTCCGCTCTCGTCAATAGTTTGTGCATCTTGATACAAACTCGCTGGCGGCGCCCGCCCCCTGCTAGAATGGCGGCGATGCCCTATGGCTGGCGCTCTCCAAGGCATCCGCGTCCTGGACCTGACTGAAGGCATCGCCGGGCCTTACGCCACGGGCCTCATGGCCGGACTGGGCGCCGAAGTCGTCAAGATCGAGCGGCCGGGCCCGGGCGACGCGGCCCGCCGCTGGGGGCCCTTCCCGGCCGACCGGCCCCATCCGCAGCGCAGCGGGCTGTTCCTTTATCTGAACGGCGGCAAGAAGAGCGTGACCCTGGACCCGGCCTCGGCCACGGGCCGGCGGCTGCTCCTGCGGCTGGCCGCCACGGCGGACATAGTGTTCCACGACGACGCAGACGCACTCCGCCTCGACGAACTGGCCTCCCGAAACCCTGAAGGTATCCTGGTCACCGTGTCACCGTTCGGCAGCAGCGGGCCCTACGCCGGCTACGCGGGCGCCGAGGCCGTCTACCAGGCGCTGTGCGGCCTCGTGTACATCACCGGCGAGCCGTCGCGGGAGCCGTTGACCGTGGGCGTGCCCCTGGCCCAGTACTCGGCGGGGCAACTGGCCTTCACCGCCGCCCTGACGGCCTATCACCACCGCCCGCGCGGCGGCCGGGGCCAGGAGGTCGAAGTGTCGTTGCTGGAGGCCGCGACCACCGTCATGGAACACGCCCCCGCCATCTGGTCCTACCGCAAGCGGGTGCGCCGGCGGCTGGGCAACCTGGGCGGGCTGGCCGGCTGGGGCATATACGCCTGCCGCGATGGCTACGTGGGCGTGATCTCCGGCCTGGGACAGGCGTACGAATCGTTCCTGGAGTGGGTCGGGTTGACCGACCCCAAGTTCCGCGCCTGGGCCGCCCGCACGGAGCACGCCGGCGAGATGCACGCCGCCATCATCGCCTTCCTGGCCGACCGCAACAAGCGCGAGGTGTTCCAGGAGGCGCAGGGAAAGGGCATCCCCTTCGGGTATGTGTGCACGGTGGCGGACCTGGCCGCCTCGCCCCAGCTGGCGGCGCGGGAGTTCTTCCCGGAGGTGGAGCAGCCGGCAGGGGGCCGCCTGAAGCTGCCGGGAGCGCCCTTCCTGATGTCGGAGACGCCCTGGCGCGCGGCGCCCGCCCCCACCCTGGGCGAGCACAACGCCGAGGTCCTCTGTGGAGAGCTCGGGATCTCCAGGCCAGAGTTGGGCCGGCTGCGACAGGCGGGGGTGGTGTGATGGGGAGGAACAAGGAACCAGGAACAAGGGACAAGGCCGCCGCCCCCCTGCCCCTCGCAGGCATGCGCGTCGTCGACCTGAGCATCGTTTGGGCCGGCCCCCACTGCACGCGGCTGCTGGCCGATATGGGCGCCGAGGTCATCAAGGTGGAATCGCGCCGTTGGTTCGACCCCATCCGGGGGCCGCTCCGGCCCCGACACTCCGCCGACGGCTGCTATCCGGACAGCGAGCCCGGGGAGCGCCCGTACAACCGTCACGGCTACTTTAACGAGCGCAACCGGAACAAGCTGGGGCTGACCCTGCACCTCCAGCATCCCCTGGGGCGGGACGCCTTCTTGCGTCTGGTGGCGGTCAGCGACGTGGTGGTGGAGAACTTCTCAGCCGGGACGATGGAGCGGCTGGGGCTGGGCTACGAGGCGCTGCGGGCCGTGCAGCCGCGTCTGATCATGCTGTCCATGCCTTCCTTTGGGTGCACGGGGCCCGAAAGCCACTACGTGGGCTACGGCGCGACCAACGATCAGCTCAGCGGCCTGGTCTCCGTGACCGGCTACGAGGACGGAGAGCCCCAGAACATCGGCATCAACGCCAGCGACCCCCTGACGGGGCAGCACGCGGCGGCGGCCATCCTGGCGGCCCTGGTGAGCCGGGCGCGGGGCGGCCACGGGCAGTTCATCGACCTGTCGCACCGGGAGTCGGCGGCCCGGCTCATGGGCGGGCCGCTGCTGGACTACGCGATGAACGGCAGGGTGGCCGGCCCCCGGGGCAGCCGCCACTCCTACGCCTCGCCGCAGGGGATATACCGCTGCGACGGGGAAGACCGCTGGCTGGCCGCCGTGGTAGCGACCGATGAGCAATGGGCGGCCCTGTGCGCCGTCATCGGCCGCCCGGAGCTCGCCCTCGATCCCCGCTTCGCCGACGTCGTGAGCCGCTGGCGCCACCGGACCGAGGCGGACGGAGTGCTTGCGGAGTGGACCGCCGGTCGTTCGCCGGAGGAGGCGATGGCCGCCCTCCAGGGGGCCGGCATCGCCGCCGGTGTCTGCCACACCGGAGAGACGCTGCTGGCCGACCCCCACCTGCGGGCGCGGGGCTTCTTCGCGACGATGACGCACCCCGAGGCGGGCACCCACGACTACATGGGGCTGGCCTGGCGCCTTTCCGCCACGCCCGGCCGCATCCGCTGGGCCGCCCCCTGCCTGGGGGAGCACAGCCAGCGCGTCCTGCGGGAGATCGTGGGGCTGCGGGAAGAAGATATCGCCCGCCTGACCGACGAAGGGGTGACCGGCGTGGGCGCCGACCCCTCCTCGTCCGGGCCGTAACGGTCGCCGTTCGGGGCGCGTCTTACCATTGCGAAGGCCGCCAAGGGAACCCCATCTATCGCTGCGGGAGAGAGCCAGCTTATGGACAGACCGCGGGAGTTCGAGGAAGAAGAGGGCCTGGATAACGGCTGGCCGCGGGAGGCAGAGGAGTTGCGTCCCCCTCCGTCCTCGCCGTTCCGGCGGGACAACCCCGACGGCGATGACGAGCGTCCACCCTTCTTATCGGAGGAGCCGGAGGCGGGGGAGAACGGCGCGTCCCTGGACCTGCCTCCCCAATTCCTGAAGCGATCCCCAGCCACGGTGGAGATTTCCGGCGACCCGACACCCAACTCGCTCCTGCCCCCCCAGCCCCGCACTCTAGCCGAGGTGGGGCTGTCCAAGGCGTTCCTGCTCGACCTGGCCCTCAAGATCATCCACTACGCCGGCACGCCCTCCGCAGTCCAACTAACGCGCCGCCTGGCCCTGGGCCCGGCGGTCATGCAACAGCTCTTCTCAGCCCTTAGCGAGGAGCGGCTGGTGGAAGTCATCAGCCAGTCCGACCTGTACACCGGCAACTACCGCTACCGCCTGTCCGAGAGGGGCAGCGTGAGGGTAGCCGAGGCCCTGGAGAGGAGCCGCTACGCCGGTCCCGTGCCTGTCACCGCCGAACAGTACAGCGAGGTGATGCGCCAGCAGCACTCCCACCGGCAGGCGCCCTCGCGGGAGAGGATCAAGCAGGCCCTGAGCGATCTCGTGCTGTCAGCCGATGTGCTGGACAATGTTTCGCGGGCCCTCTACTCGGGTAAGGCGGCGCTGCTATACGGCCCTTCCGGCAACGGTAAGACCAGCATCCTGGGGCGCTTCGCCCAGTACCTGGACGGGTTCGCCCTTGTCCCCTACGCCATCTACGCCTACGGCCAGGTGATCCGCGTCTTCGACCAGTCCATCCACCAGCCGCTGGAGGACCTGGAGGCGGGCAGCGCCATACGGGACGACTCCAAGATGGACCGGCGCTGGGTCCTGGTCAAGCGGCCGGCAGTGGTGCTGGGCGCGGAGATGGGCAGCGAGTCCCTGGAGCTCGCCTACGACCCGCAGTCGCGTTTCTACCAGGCGTCCCCCCACATCAAGGCCCAGGGCGGCGTCCTCATCGTGGACGACTTCGGCCGCCAGCGGATCGAGGCGAAGGACCTGCTGACCCGCTGGCTGATCCCCCTGGAACGTGGCTGGGAGACCCTGAGCCTGATCACCGGTGAGAAGGTGACGGTGCCGTTCAGCACCCAGCTCCTCCTGGCCACCAACCTGGCCATTCGCAAGCTGGCCGACGACGCGCTGCTCCGCCGCATACTGTACAAGGTGGAGGTCCCCAACCCTCGGCCCCATGACTTCGCCGAGATCCTGCGCCAGACGTGCGCCCAGAAGCACATCCTCGTGCCCGACGGCGCCCTTGACTACGTAGTCGAGCGCCTCTACTCCCAGCCCGGGATCCACCCCCACGCCTCCTGCGCACGAGACCTGCTGGACATGGTCGTCGAGAGCGCCGCCTTCGACGGGCAGGACCCGGTGCTGGACCAGCAGACGTTCGACCTTGTGTTCCGCATGTTCGCCGCCCAGCAGGCGGACGAGCACCCCGCGGCCTAGGGCAGACCCTCCGCGAACTCGATAATCGCCGCCGCCAGCTCGCGCGGGCGCTGGACGGGGATATCGTGGATCGTGTCCTCCATGGACAGGACGCGGCATCCCGGCAGCTTCGCCTGAGCGGCCTCGATGCCCCTGAGCTTCGCCTTCAGCCACATCTCTTCCCGCTCGTCGCGCGGCTCGCGGATGGCGGGGACCAGCAGGACGGGGCAACTCAGGCGGGTCCACAGGGATTCCGGCCGCTGCTCCCAGTTAGCGCGGGCGATCAGCATGTGCTTAGCGATGGGTAGCCGCCGGTAGATCTTGCCGTCGGCAGACACGTGGAAATTGGAGAGCAGTATCTCTTGAAATTGCTCGCTCCAGAGGTCCTTCCAGTCGGGCCAGTTCCTGGCGAAGCGGATGAAGTCCTGAACGGGCATACCGTCGATGTCCGGCGGCGTCATCATCTTCTCCGCCCTTTCCCAGGCGATGTCTTCCGCCATCGAGGCGAACCCCCCATCGACGAGCGCCACGGCCCGGGCCTGGTCCGGGTATTCAACCGCGAAGCGCAGCGCCACGCTGGCGCCCCAGGAGTGGCCGACGATGACCGGTCGCTCCAGCCTCAGCGCCTCGATGAAGGCGGCCAGGTCCGCCGTTACCTCCGCGAAGCCGTAGCCGCCGCCCTGCCCTTCGACTTCGCTCAGGACAGGCTTATCGCTGAGGCCGTGGCCGCGCTGGTCCAGGGCGATGACGCGGACGCGAGAGGTCAGATAGGGCGCCGCCAGGTCCCAGATGCGGGCGTTAGAAGCTAGGCCGTGCAGGAGCAGGAGCGGCGGGCGCCGCCTACCGGCGGACAAGCCCTCCCCACCCCAGTCGCGGTAGTGGAGGCGCAACATGCCGCCGTCCGGATGCCGGTTGGAGAGTTCGACGTACCGGTCGCTGGGAGGGGGCATCTCGCTCACAGGAAGGGGATAGGCCACCGCTGGGGAGTGCCCGGGCGGCCGACTTCGATGGGCAGCACCAGCATCTCGATGCCGGACACCGTGAAAGTGCCGAGTTCGCGATCGCGTAGCTCGCCCAGGGCGGCGATGAGTTCGTCCAGACCGCCACGCTTGGCATACTGGGCCAGGGATATGTGCGGGATTGGTTCGTGGCCGTCCAGATAGCGTGCGGGCAACTCAGGTATAGCGGAGCGCAGCCGCTGGTTCAGCTCAGCGAAGTGCCCGCCGTCATAGGGGACGGCGACGACCACATCCCTGAAGGCGTTCACGCCTGCCACTGTGACCTGAAAGGCCGGGTAGCCGCGCACGGCCTCCTTCGCCTTGGCGAGGGCCCGTTCGATGAACTCTTCGCCGCAAATGTTGGGCGGAGAAGGCCGTCCCTTGGTGAGAAGCGTGGGCGGCACGATGGTGGCGTGCCAGTAGTCCGGGGGGAAGACGAACAGGCAACCCGCGCCCTGCAGGCCCGCCGCCAGGGTGGATAGCGAGGCACGCACGGCAGCGTCCGCGACGGGCACCTGGAAGACCAGCATGGCGCTGACCGCCGGCGGCACGGCGATCCGCCCGGTGGAGACGTAGATCTCCCGATGCCCCAGGAAGTCGCGCCAGATATCGTCGTGGCGCTCCTTCGTTTCGCGGTCGGGGGAGTCCATATGAGCCCATTATACCGACGAGCGCTGGTAGGGGGACGCCGAGAGCCAGTTGCCACGGCGATGGGCTGTCTAGACCAAGCCCTCACGCCGACCCTTCGGCTGCGCTCGGACAGGCCTGCGATCACCCCTCTCCCGCGCACGGGAGAGGGGCCGGGGGTGAGGGCTGACCCACCTCTAGGGCTTCTTGAGCTCCTGGACCAGCCAGCTCAGCCGCTCCTGGTCCTCCGGGCTGCGCAGCCCAAAGCCGAAATCCAGGGTGGAGACCACGCCGAAGTAGCGCTCCTTCAGCTTGGGCAGCAGTTCATCGTAGGTCCCGACCACGGCGAACTCTTCGAGGATCTCATCGGTTATCTCTGCGGCCATCTCCGGCCATTTGCCTTCCATAGAGAGGCGGAACAGCCGCTGGCCCACCTCCTCCCAGCCGTGCACCGCGAAGACGGGGTGGTAGGCGCGGGTGGAGCCGTAGAAGGCGATCTGCTGCTTGACGGGGGCCTTGGCCTTCTCGATCTCCTCCTGGTTCCAGCCGCTGACGATGAAGCCGCCGCCCACGATGTCGATGTCGGACAGCTTGCGGCCGGCCTTCTTGGCCCCCTCCTCGATGGCGGGAAGGATCACCTCCTGGGTGTACCTGGGGGTGTTGAAGCCGTGCATGCGGATGCCGTCGCACAACTCGCCCACGAGGCGGCAGTTATAGCGGTTGACGGCGGAGATGTAGATGGGCACGTGCGCCTGCTGGTTGGGCCCCGGGTTGAAGAAAGGCGAGATGAGGGTGAACTG
>JACPQO010000134.1 GCA_016190405.1 Chloroflexota bacterium
CTCCTCGACGGCACCACGCGCCTGCGCAAGGACGGCCAGCCGCTGTACCACATGACCTGCACCGCCTGCTTCGCCGAACGGGCCGTGATCCCGGAGTCCAGCCTGGTCAAAATCACCGAAGAGATGCCCCTGGACCGGGCCGCCCTCATCGGCTGCGGCGTTATGACCGGTGTGGGCGCCGTCATCAACACCGCCAGAGTCCAGCCCGGCAGCACCGTCGCCGTCATCGGCTGCGGCGGCGTAGGGCTGAACGTGATCCAGGGGGCGGCCCTGGCCGGCGCCGCCAGGATCATCGCCATCGACATCATCGACTACAAGCTGGAGCTGGCCCAGCAGTTCGGCGCCACCCACGTTATCAACTCGGCGAAGGACGACGCCGTGGCCGCCGTGCGCAACCTCTCGCCCGGCGGCGCCGACTACGCCTTCGAGGTCATCGGCCGGCCGGAGACGATGCGCCAGGCGTATGACACCACCCGCCGCGGCGGCATGACCGTCGTGGTCGGCCTGGCCCCCGCTGGCGCCGAGGTCTCCATCCCGGTCACCGGCCTGCTCCAGGAGAAGGTGCTCACCGGCTCCTCCTACGGCGGCACGCGGGCGCGGGTCGACATGCCCAAGCTGGTCGCTCTGTACCTGGCGGGTAGGCTGAAGCTGGACGAGCTGATCAGCCGCCGCTACCCGCTGCAGGGGATCAACGAGGCCTTCGAAGCCATGCGCGCCGGCCAGGTGGCCCGGAGCATCATCGAGTTCGGATAGGAACATGGAACAGGGAACAAGGAACAACGCCCTCTCCACCACCGCCTTGTCACCCTGAGCGATTCGAAGTGCGATTCGGCACGCTCCTTCGCGGGAGCGCCACAAGGGGACTTGGATTTGTGCCCGACGCGAAGCTCCCGCCGCGCGGGGCGTCCCGACCCGCTCGTGCTGAGCCTGTCGAAGCATGAGCGGGAGGTCCTCGCTCCGCTCGTCCTTCGAGAGCCTCAGGGCGAGCGGGAAGGACTGCCATAACGGTCCCGCTATTGCCGGAGGATTGCAGGGGCGGGGCCTTGTTCCATGTTCCATGTTCCCTGTTCCTGGTTCCTCTCGTTTGACAGCCGCCCCATCGAGAGCTAATCTGTAATCGATACCCCGCCCCCGTATCCCGAGGACAACCACCCTGGCGACCACCATCTATCTCGACCACGCGGCCACTACGCGCCTCCACCCCCAGGCGCTGGAGGCGATGCTCCCTTATCTGGAGGGGCGCTTCGGCAACCCCTCCGGCGCCTACGCCCTGGGCCGCCAGGCCGCCCGCGCCGTCGACGAGGCCCGCAGCACCGTGGCCGCAGTTCTCGGTTGCCGCCCGCGGGAGGTCGTATTCACCGGACCCGGCACGGAGTCCATCAACGCCGCCATCAAGGGGGTGGCCTTCGCCCAGAAGATGGCCGGTCTGGGGAACCACATCATCACCTCCAGCATCGAGCACCACGCCGTCCTCCACTCCTGCGGCTACCTGGAGAAGTTCGGCTTCCAGACCACATACGTCCCCGTCGACCGCTACGGGCTGGCGGACCCCGACGCCGTGGCGCGGGCCGTCAACGAGGGGACGGTGCTGGTCAGCATCATGCTGGCCAACAACGAGGTCGGCACGGTCCAGCCCATCGCGGAGATAGCGAAGGCCCTGCGGCAGCGGGCCCGGTCCCTGGGGAAGCGCATCCCCTTCCACACCGACGCTGTGCAGGGGGCCAACGCCCTGGACCTGAACGTGGAAGCGCTGGACGTGGACCTGCTCAGCCTGTCGGCCCATAAGTTCTGCGGGCCCAAGGGAGCGGGGGTCCTGTACATGAGGCGCGGCACGCCCTTCCTGGCCCAGCAGAGCGGCGGCGGCCAGGAGAGGCAGCGCCGGGCGGGCACCGAGAACGTGGCGGGGATCGTCGGCACCGCTGTCGCCATGCGGCTGGCCCAGGAGAACCGCAGCGAGTACACAAAGAGCTGCCGCTACCTGACGGGGCGACTGGTGGAAGGCGTTCTGAAATCGGTGCCGGCCTCGGTCCTCAACGGCCACCCCGAGCAGCGGCTGGCCAACAACGCCCACTTCAGCTTCGATGGCGCCGAATCCGATGACATGCTGGCGGCCCTGGACAAGCTGGGCATCGCCGCCAGCGCCGGCAGCGCCTGCACCTCGGCCACCTGGGAGCCGTCTCACGTGCTGGTGGCCATGGGCCTGCCCCTTAGCAAGGCGGTGGCCGCCCTGCGCCTCACCGTCGGCCCCGAGAACACCGACCAGGAGATCGACCACGTCCTGTCGGTGCTGCCGCAGGTGGTGGCCTCGTCGCGGGGCAAGGCCGGTCGCCGTCTCTCCGCCAAATAGGCCGAGGCCCGCTTCCCGCCAGAGCGCCGTACTTCCACGCCGACGTAGGGACAAATTACTTGCATTACGGCAGCAATGTGCTATTATGGCCGGTACCCCTGTTTCGGCATAGGGGGGCGGGCCAGAGAGGGAGATAGCATGCCCGAAGCTGCCTGGAGCGATCCCTCGCAGGCGGACCCTAGGCGGGAGACTCGGGTCCCATCGCCGCCCCTGACGGCTGACCAGAACGCCGCCGTCCAGCCCATCTCGATCGCCGACGTCTTCGCGGAGACCAGACAAGGGTTCGTAGTCCGAATCGCCCGCTGGGACGACAGCGCCGCTTCCCAGTTGGGGCGACTCGAAGGCGACTTCCGCATCGCCGTCCTGGACGAGCCCCCGCCGGCGCCCATTCAGCCGCCCCCGGCCACCATCGTCTGCGCCCCCGCCCGGCCGCTGGAAGGCACCCCTGCCGTCCGCGAGACCGCCGTCCCCAATGGAATCAGCCGGCCAGAGCCGCTGCTGACGCCGGCCGCGCTCCGGCTCCTGGGCCAGGGCAAGCTGTACGCTCATGCCGAACTCAGGATCACGGCCCAGGATGCCTTCGCGGACGGCCAGTCGCGGTTCGATCTGCTGGCGCGGGAGCTGTTGACCTGCGAGGCGCTGGCTCGCTACCTGGACCCCATGGCTGTGGCCCTGTGGGCCCCGGATACCCCACGCCGGACCTCGGCGGAGCAGCGATTGGCCGCTCTCGGCGTGCTCCTGCGCGGCGCCCAGGCCGCGCTGCCAGAAGCCGGCCCCTCAGCCGAAGCGGCCGCTGCCCTGGACCGTATCTCCCAGCTATGCGCCGCCACCGACGCCGAGTCATTTCTCGTCTCGGCCCACGCTCTGTACCCCCACGTGCCCGCCTTCCTGGAGGACATCTACCTCCTGCGCGCCCTGGCCGAGCGTCCGGCCGAGGCCCGCGAGGTGCTGGCCATGCGGGCCTTCATCGCCCAGGCGGCGCTGCCGCCGGGCGATTCCGACCTCTCGCTGGACAGGGCCATCGCCGACGAGCAATTGCAGTTCGCCAGCCTGGTCCCGGAGCCGCAGCGGCTCAACGCCGC
>JACPQO010000113.1 GCA_016190405.1 Chloroflexota bacterium
ACCCAGGTCACGCCAGGGCCCGGCCCAGGGCCCGGGCCGGCGACCTACTCGGCAGCGTGGGCCACCATCGCCGTCGATGGCGACGATTTTGATTGGGGGTCCATCGGCGGGGTGCCGCTAACGCTGAAGCAGTTCGCCATCCCGCCCGGCTCAGACTGGGAGTACGATCCTGTGGCGCCCAAGAATGCGACCCTGAAGGTGGCATCCGATGGGGCCAAGATCTACGTGCTGCTGGAGGTGGATGACACCTTCAACTACGTGCCCGGGAGCCCTGATCTTTCGGCCGCCGTGGCGGTGATGTTCCGCATCGACCAGCCCGCCGGGCCGCACATGGGCTCCGGGCCGGACGACTTCGAGGCCGGGCTGGGCATGGTGGACATCTGGCACTGGGAGCTGGACTGCGGTCCCGGCGCGCCGTCCGGCGGCGGCGATCCGGGCAGCGGCAATGACCCCGACTGCAACCTGGACGACGAGTACGCCACCGACCCCGAAGGCCGCGAGGACGACGGCAAGCCGGCCGGGTCCAACGCCAGCGCCGAGAACAGCATCACCGGCGTCTGGAGGCACACGGCGGGCGCCCCCGGCGGGGCCGGCAAGTGGATCTTCGAGATGTCCCGGCCTCTACAGACCGGCGATCCGCAGGACGCGCAGCTCGCGCCCGGCGCCATAGCCTACATGGCCATCGCCTACTGGGACCCCAAGGAGACCTCCGCCGGCTGGTCCGACGCCGGACACCTCACCAGCGCTGACGCGGGTTGGATCGCGGTGGGCCTGCCCTGAGGTGGGCATTCATCACTAAGGGAACGAATCATGCTCAAGCAGAACACAAGGGAGGTGTTCAGATGATAGGACGAACCTACGTGGGCGCTGCCATGGCCCTGGCTGCTATGGCGGTCATCCTCATGCTGGGTGGAGGCAGCGCGGCCAGAGCCGACCTGTCCTTACAGGCGGCGTCGGCGACGATCACCGTCGATGGGGACAACGCCGATTGGGCCGCCATCAGCGGCCTGGCTCTCACGCTGGAACAGTTCGAGATCCCGCCGGGCTCAGACTGGGACTACGATCCCGTAGCGCCCAAGAACGCGACCCTCAAGGTGGCGACCGACGCGGCCAAGGTCTACGTCCTGCTGGAGGTGACCGACACTTACGACTACGTGGCCACCAACCATGATCTGTCGCCTGCCCTGGCGGTGATGTTCCGCATCGACGCGGCCGCCGGGCCGCACATGGGCTCCGGGCCGGACGACTTCGAGGCCGGCCTGGGCAAAGTGGACATCTGGCACTGGGAGCTGGACTGCGGTCCCGGCGTGCCCTCCGGCGGCGGCGATCCCGGCAGCGGCAACGACCCCGACTGCAACCTGGACGACGAGTACGCTACCGATCCTGAAACCCGCGAGGACGACGGCAAGCCGGCCGGGTCAAACACCAACGCCGAGAATAGCATCGCCGGCGTCTGGAAGCACACGGCAGCTGCCATCGGCGGGGCCGGGAAGTGGATCTTCGAGATGTCCCGGCCGCTTAACAGTGGCGACAGCCAGGATGCGCAGTTCACCCCCGGCGGCACCGCCTATGCGGCGGTCGCCTACTGGGACCCGAAGGAGAGCTCTGCCGGCTGGTCGGATGCCGGGCACCTGGTGAGCGCTGACGCGGGCTGGGTCGCGGTGAGCCTGCCGGCGGGCGCCACGGCCACGCCCACAGCCACTCCGGCTGGGGCAACCGCCACTCCTACGGCCACCGTCACAGCGGCGGCGCCGCCGAAGAGCGGCGGGCCTTCCAGCGGCGACGGTGGCACGTCAACCATCGTCTACGTTCTCGCGGCGCTGGGCGGCGCAGCAGTCCTGGCTGGCGCTGCGGCCGCTTCGCGGCGTCTGCTTGGGCGCAAGAGCTAGCAGCGAAACAGGGCAGGGTTATCCGGGCGGCAGGCCGCCGCCCGGATAACCCGGGGCCCCAAGCCCATCCAGCGGTGAACATCCTCCATTAGGGGGGAGGTAGGAGACAATGGCAGGCCTGGCTCAGGCAAGACGACGCTCCTTCCTGAAGCCCCTGGCGCTTGCGTTCGGCGCCCTTCTGCTGGCTGCGGCCCTGCTGGTCGGCGGCTGGTTGCTCTGGGTGCTCGTCCTTCGCAGCCCGCCGGCCGGCTTCGCCCCCAGCGGCGGCCAGGCTGTGGGCGTGGCCGGGCAGGGCCCGGACCTCCGCCAGTACACGGTCGACGCCCGGGATCGCCGGGAGTGGGCCTACTTCGACTTCTCGGCCGGGACCTATGTCGCCACCACCCGCGAGAGTCCGGACTGGGACCTGGCCTTCCGCCGCACCAGCATCCTGGCCAACGGTGGTGAGACGAACCCCGCTGGGCTCGCCGGCGCCGTCGACCTGGGCGAGATTCCTCTCGACCAGGCAGTCCCGCCCGCCGACGGTTACCTGGCAGATACGACCGACGACGAGCGGGAGCTGCAGAATCCGGCCTTGCGCAAATGGTACAACTACAACTGGACGACTCACATCATCACCAGCAAGGGCCACACCTACGCCCTCCGCACCGCCACGGGCGATGTGGTGCTCCTGACGTTCCTGTCCTACTACTGCGACGACGGCTCTCCCGGCTGCATTACGTTTCAGTACGCGTACCCCGATGGCCCCTAGCCTCTGATTGAACGGGGAATGCGATGCAGATCGTGGTCCTAGGCCTCAACCGCAAGGGGACACCGCTGGCTGTGCGGGAACGCCTGGCGTTTCCTTCCCGCGACCTGGGGCCGGCTCTGGAGGCGATGAGGGGATGTGTGGCGGAGGGCGCCGTTCTTTCCACCTGCCACCGCGTGGAGCTGTACGCGGCCACGCCGGAGCCCCGCCGGGCCGAGGCAGACCTCAGACGCTTCTGGTGCGAGCAGCGCGGTGTGCTCCTGGGGGAGCTGGAGCCCCACATCTACTGCCTGCGGGGCGCTAAGGCGGTGGAGCACCTTTTCGCTGTGGCCTGCGGGATAGACTCGGCGATCATCGGCGAGCCCCAGATCCTGGGCCAGGTGCGAGAAGCGCTCCGCCGGGGCCTTCAGCAGCGGTCCATGAGGCGGGTGCTGTCGGCCCTGTTTCGGCAGGCCATCACCTGCGGCAAGCGGGCCCGCAGCGAGACCGGCGTGGGCCGTAACGCGGCCTCCATAAGCTACGCTGCGGTGGAGCTGGCCAGGCAGGTCCTGGGGGACCTGCGCTCCTCGCAGGTCCTTCTGGTCGGCGCCGGCAAGATGGGGGAACTGGCGGCCAAGAACCTCCTGGACAAGGGTGTCGCGGCTATCGGCATCGTCGGCCGCACGCCGGAGCGGGCAGAGCAGCTGGCCTTGCGCTGCGGCTCCACCGTCGCCCTCAGCCGGCTGGAGGAGGCCCTGAGCGACTGCGACATCGTCATCACCTGCACCAGCGCGCCCCACCACGTGATCCGGAGGGAGATGGTAGAGCGAGCGGTGCGAGGGAGAGGCGGACGGCCGCTCATCATCATCGATATCGCCGTCCCGCGGGATGTGGAACCAGCGGCCGGCGAAGTGGAGGGAGTCCACCTCTATAACATCGATGACCTGGAGTCCACCGTGACAGCGAATATGCGAGAGCGGCGGCGGGAAGCGCGGAAGGTGGCGCCTATCATCGAAGAGGAGGTCGCCTCGTTCGGGCGGTGGCTGGCCGTCCAGCGGGTGGTGCCTACCATCGCCGCCCTACGGGCGCGGGCTGAGGCGATCCGTCAGTCAGAGCTGGCGCGGACATCGGCAGTGCTGGCCCGCCTCTCGGAACCGGACAGGCGGCGGATCGAGGCCCTTACCCTGGCTATCGAGAAGAAACTCCTGCACGGCCCCATCGCCGTGCTGCGCGCGGGGGCCGCCGCCGGCGACGGACAGCAGGCTACTGACGCCGTGCGCGAACTGTTTGGCCTTGAGCCCAGCGGGCGCGCCTAGCGAGTCACCCGAAGCTCGGCATGCCGGCGGCGCCTGATGATTCCGGTGACCCGCCTGGGCATTTCGATGATCCGCCGGATGACGGGCCTGCCCAGGGCGTTCAGGGCCACAGCGGGCACCGCGAACGGCAGGAAGAGGATGAAGGCCAGGCCCGCCAGCGGGCCAAGCACCATCACCAGGAGGACCGGCACCCTGTAGTAGCTGACGCCGTCGCCCCCCTTCAGGTATCCTCCATCCGCGTCGATCTGGACGAACTCCCAGGTCTTCCTGTTTAGATAAAAGCCGCCGGGAGCGAACTGGTCGGCGCCGTATCGCTTAAACATCTCTGGGCCTCCCTTCCAGCCACCGGGGCCTGCTTCCATCTCTTGCACTCTTAGCGTAGAGAGATAGGGACCCGCGCGGAAACGGGTAGATGACGGTGCGGCGGCCGAAATCCGCCCTGTAGAACGCCGAGAAACGTCCTGTTACCCGGCCGGTATGTGCCCGTCAGGCTTCCCGCAGCGGGGTGGCGAGGGATAAGAGCGACGCTAGAGTGGCGGCCGGCTAGCTCACGTCCACGAGCCCGGCGCGGATGGCGAACTTGACCAGGTCCGCGTGGTTGTGGATGTCGAGCTTGTCCATGATGCTGGCGCGGTGTCCCCTGACCGTCTTGACGCTCAGGCAAAGCAGGTCGCCGATCTGGCGATTGCTGCGCCCTTCGCCCAGGAGCTTCAGGACCTCCTTCTCGCGGTCGCTGAGTTCGTCCAGCGAACCCCCCTCGCCGGCGTGCTGCGGGCCAGCACGCAGGAGGGAGTCGATGACTAGCCGGGCTGCCCCGGGCGACAGGAAGGAGTCGCCGGCGCATACCGCGCGGATGGCGGAAACGAGCTCGCTGCCGGCCGCCTTCTTGACGACGTAGCCGGCGGCGCCGGCCTTCAGCATCTGGAAGAGGTATTCCTTGTTCTCGTACTGGGTGAGGACCAGGACCTTCGTGGGCAGCTTCAGGCGGCGGATCTCCAGCGCCGCCTCCAGCCCGCCCAGGCGCGGCATGGCGATGTCCATGAGCACCACGTCGGGCTTAAGCTGCACGCACTTCTCGACCGCCTGCACGCCATCTTCAGCTTCCCCCACCACTTCCATGTCCCCGTGCAGCCTGAGCAGCGCGCTCAGGCCATCCCTGAGGACGGCGTGATCATCAGCTATGAGGACCCGTATCTTGCGCATCATCGCCGCTCGTCCGCCAGAGGCAGGCTAACGCTGACCCGGGTGCCCTGGCCCGGCGTGGAGGCGACCTCAAGGGCGCCACCCAGTAGGGCGGCCCGCTCCTGCATGCCCAGGATGCCCCAGCCGGCGCGCTCGCCCGCTGCCCCGCTCAGCGCCGCCGCGTCGAACCCGACGCCGTCGTCCTCCAGCCGCATGCTTATGCGGTCATCGCTGAAGGTCAGGCTGAGAGACACGCGCGTCGCCTGGGCGTGCCGGGCGATGTTGGAGATCGCCTCCTGGCCGATCCGGAACAGGGCCGTCTCGATCTCCATAGGCAGGCGCTTGCCTTCCCCGGTCACGACCACGTCGGTGCCAACACCGAGGGGGTGGAGTCGCGTCTCCAGGTACCAGCGCAGCCCCGCCACCAGCCCCAGGTCATCCAGAACCGAGGGCCGCAGGTCATAGACGAGGCGGTGCACGCCCTCCAGCGCGTCCTCCGCCAGCGCCTTCAGCTCCGAGAGCTTCTCCCGGGCGCGTCCGCCGCGGCCCCGCTCCAGGGCCGCGGCGTCCATCCCGACGACTAGAGCATTCAGAACCTGGCTCGTCTCATCGTGGAGCTCCCTGGCGATGCGGCGGCGCTCCTCCTCCTGGGCGCCGATCACCTTCTGCAGCAGCTTGGAGCGCGCGGCCTCCTTCCGTTGCAGCTCCGTGTACAGGCTCGCGTTCTCCTCTGCCACCGTCTTCAGGTGGTCTCGCGATGTCTCCAGCTCCCGCGTCCGTTCCCGCACGCGCGCCTCCAGCTCGTGTCCCCAGGCCTGAATGCGCTCCACCGATTCCTTCAGGCGCTGGCGCATGGTCTCGAAGGCCCCGGCCAGGCCGCCGATCTCGTCTTGGCCCAGGTCGGGAACAGGCTCCGCCAGGTTGCCGGCGGCTATCTTCTCGGCGGCTGTGGTCAGCAGCCTGACCGGGCGCAGTATGCTGCGGACGGTCACCCAGGCAAAAACTAGGGCCAGCCCGAAGGCGGGGACGCCGAACCACAGGGCTCGATCGCGCAGCCGCTGGGCCGGGGCCAGCGCTTCCTCCTCAGGCTGGCGGATCACTACGCCCCAGGCGGTCGACTCCAGGGGCGCGAACGCCATCACCTCCGTCTGACGTTCCTCCTGTCCGGCCGATTCGTGGCAGCCGTGGCAGGTGCCGGACGTGGTCTGCTTCTGCTGGATCAAGTTCGCCAGCTGTCCCTCATGGTCGCTCTTCTCCAGGAGCTGGCCCTTCTTGGTGCTGGCCAGCACGGCCCCCTCCTGATCCACGATCTGGGCGTAGCCGCTGCCGCCCACGGCGGCCGGCCGGATGATGTCGGCCAGCGAGGGGCCGTTGAGGGCGATGTCGCCGGCCATCAGGCCGACGAGCTGCCCGCCGCGATCGCGGACCGGCGCCACCAGAGACACGACGGGCGCGGTGCCGGTGATCTGCGTGCTCAGGCCGGAGATGGAGGGCCGGCCGCTCTCCAGGGCGGCCTGTACGTGGGGCTGGGAATCGAGCCCCATCTTCACGGCCCAGGGATGAAGGGGCTCTGTCCACAGGACGACGCCCCTATCGTCCATAACGTATACCAGATTGAACATGCGGCTGGCGGAAGCCCAGCGGAGGGCGCGCTCCTCGGGCTCGGTGTCGGAGTCCGTGAGGTCGAACCCTTCTGTGAAGGTGGCGTCTTCCAGCGTCCTTATGCTCTCGCGCAGGACGTAGTCCACCTGGCCGGCCGTGACCTGGGCCAGCGCTCGGCGCTCGTCCAGGGAGCGATCGATGCTTTCGTCCACGGCCAGGAGGCTGGACACGCTGAAGACCGCCAGGATGGTGGTGAGGCCGACAGTCACGAGAATCATCACCCGGAGGTGCAGGCTCTGCCGGGCGAGGCCGAACCATCGCGCGGGGAGGGCCGGCGCTGGGCGCCGCCGGCGAACGGCTTGCGGCGGCGCCGCCCTCCCGAAGGGTGCGGCGCCGGCCCGAAGGGGGGCGCCGGGCTGGCCGCCTGCCGTCAGCGGCAAAGGAAGCGCCTCGGCCCCTATCAGGCGGGCGTACTCCCGCGGGTGTTCGTCCATGAGCCGGTGGCGAGAGATCTTGCCGGTGATCATGGTCAGATCGAGCGGGAACACGGCGGGGCTGAGGACCACATCGTAGAAGTGCCAGACGACGATGACGAGGAAGGCCAGCAGCGCCTCGCCGCCGTGCATCTGTTTGGCGGCGGGGATGACCTCTCCTGGCAGCAGACGCGTCACGTAGGTGGGGAACCAGAGGGCCGCGCCGCTGGCGATCATGATGACGGCGCCGAAGACGATGCCCCAGTACTCGAACTTCTGACGGTAGTCGTAGCGGTCGAAGCGGGGCCTTTCGCGTGTAAGGCCCAGCGAGTAGCGGAGCATGTTGAAGGCATCGCGAAAGTCCTGGAGGGTGATCACCATCGTGGGCCCGAGCCGCCGGCGCAGCATGGAAAGGGCGATGCCCCCCACGTGCATGACGGATTCGAAGACGAAAACTGTGGCGGCGATACGGTGGATGAAACGCGCGGTGTCGATGCCGCCCAGAGTGTTGATCACCCAGACGGAGGGCGCTGCGTCATCGAACTTCTGGGGCAGACCCGTGGCCAGCAGGGTGAAGAAAGACGCCACCAGCAGCCAGTGCTCGAACCGCTGCCAGAGGCTGAAGCGCAGGTACTCCCCCCTGGGGCGAGCTCCCTGCTCCTCCCTCTCGACTGTACCCGCTAACGCCATGTCCGCGCGCCGCCTTACCGGTTTCGGGCCAGCCGCCACATGTCGAGAATGATATGGAGGGCCAGGCCGCCCACCATCAAGGGAATGAGTATCTGGTAGTAGCGCTTGACGAGGTAGACCAGCGAGGCCTTGTTCAGGCTGGGCTCGTAGTGAGACAGCCACGCCGACGGAAAGTTGGCAGTGGCGTCCGCATGGCACTTGCGGCAGGTGGACAGCAGGTTCTCCTTGATCACGGTTGATTGCGGATCGTCCACCGGCTTCATGTCGTGGACGCCGTGGCAATCGGTGCAGACGGCTACGTCCGGCCAGACCTGCGACGATTGCTCCTGGTAGAAGCCGACGGTCTTGCCGTGGAAGTCGTCCAGGTAGGTCTTGATGACGTTGGAGGAGATGTTGTACTGGTCCATCATCTCCTTGTTGGCGTGGCACTTGGCGCACAGGTCGACCGAGGCTTGACGGAAGGCGGAGCCGCTGGCCTCGCCTATGTTGTGCACGCCATGACAGGTCACGCAGTCCGGCACGTCCAGGTTCTCCTCGATAAGGGCGGAGCCGTGGACGCTGCCGACGTAGTCGTCATAGATCTCCTCGTGACAGCTGGAGCAGGTCTTCACGGTCTGCGTCCGCGACTCGCCGAAGGGCTTCATGGTGTGCGGGTCGTGACAGTCGGTGCAGATGGGCGCATCGGCCTTTCCCTCGGACAGCGCCTGGAAGTGGATGCTGTCCATGGTGCGGCTGTAGTTCTCGAAATGGCAGCGCTTGCACAGCTCGTAGGCGCCCCGCGAATAGTCGCGCTGGCTGCTGACCTCGGCCAGGGGGTGTGGGTATCTGCGGTTCGCCTGGTGGCAATCGACGCAGTCCAGCCAGTCGCCGTGCGCCGATCTCCCGTAGGCCTGGGGGTCAACGTACAGGGGCAGCTCCTCGCCACTGGGGAACGACATGCTGCTGGTGGGATCGTTGTGGCACTGAAGGCAGGATTCGTTGGAGTCCTGCCGGACATCGGGGCGCACCGGGACGGATTCCAGGGATGGCCGCGGCCCTTGGGCCCCGGCGACGGCCGCCATGACGCCGAGAAAGGTGAGGCCCGTGGCTATGGAAACGGTGGCCGGCCATAGGAGACGCCGATACAGCCGGCCCGGTTCAATCCTCAGCCGCGGTGCATGCGACCTGTCCACTCCAAATCCATGCTAGACGGCCGGCGCCGCCCGCCGCATGGCATCCCGGTCTAAACGCCCCTAGGCGATTGTTCCAGGGCGGCGCCTGCGGGCTATAGACGGACGTCTATCCGTGTCGGGAATCGCGGGTCAGGCTGTGACCGGAGCGTCCCGTTGTCCTGGAGTGCCGCCCTTACTGGGATGGCTTCTCAGGCGGCGAAGCCCTTGCGGTACATCGTCACGACCACGGCGCCTCCCAGGCCGATGTTGTGCTGGAGAGCGATCTTGGCCCCAGGGACCTGGCGCGCGCTGGCCTCCCCGCGGAGTTGCCAGCACAGCTCGGAGCACTGGGCCAGGCCGGTGGCGCCCAGCGGGTGGCCCTTGGAGATAAGCCCGCCCGAAGGGTTGACGACCCAGCGGCCGCCGTAGGTCACGGCCCCTTCGTCAATGAGCTTCCCGCCCTCACCCTCGGGGCAGAGGCCCAACGCCTCGTAGGTGATCAGTTCGTTCGTCGAGAAGCAGTCGTGCAGCTCGATGAGGTCCACGTCCTGGGGGCCCAGGCCGGTCTCCTCGTACACGCTCTGCGCGGCCAGGCGGGTCATCTCGCTGCCGATGAGCGTGATGGAGCTCTTCCGCTCGAAGGTGTCGGCCGTGTCGGTGACCATCGCCTGCGCCAGGATCTCCACCGCTTTCCCCTCCAGGGAGTGCCGGCGGACGAAATCCTCGCTGGCCAGCACCGCCGCCGCCGAGCCGTCGGAAGTGGGACAGCACTGGAGCTTCGTCAGCGGCGCGTGGACCATTGGCGCGGCCAGGATCTCCTCCAGGCTGTACTCGTCCTGGAACTGCGAGTAGGGGTTGTTGACGGAATGGCGATGGTTCTTGAGGCCAATCTTGGCGAACTGCTCCGGCTTCGTGCCGTACCGCTCCATGTGCTCGCGGCCGGCGTTGCCGAAGATCTGGGGCGCGACGGGCGAGGCCTCGAAACCCCGGAGCTTGACCATCATGTCCACGTGCCGGTCCATGGGGTTGATACGGTCCGTGAACTTGACGCCCAGCGACCCCTTCTCCATTTTCTCGAAGCCGAGGGCCAGAACGCACTCGGCGATCCCCCCCGCTATGAGCTGCTTGCCCAGGAAAAGGGCAGTCGACCCCGTCGAGCAGTTGTTGTTGACGTTGTAGACGGGGATGCCCGTGAGGCCCAGCTGGTAGACGGCGCGCTGGCCGCAGGTCGAATCTCCGTATACGTAGCCGACTGCGGCCTGCTGGACTTCCTCATAGGGGATGCCCGCGTCCGCCAGGGCCTTGGTGCCGGCCTCCTTCGCCATGTCGGGGTAGTCCCAGGCGCGACTGCCGGGCTTCTCGAACTTGGTCATTCCCACACCGACGACGTATACCTTGCGTGCCATCTCTCTCCTCCTTTGGGCCCGCCGCGCGCGATGCCATGGGCAGTAGAACATACTGCTTGCCCTGGCGCAACGCCGGGACTCGCCAGGGGAGCGCGGCAGTGGTAAATTGGGCGCTTGGCATGAGACGTAACCAGAAGCTCGCCGCGCTGCTGCTGGGCGTATCGCTGCTGGCCCTGCTCGCCGTGGCCCTAGCACGACCACCGGCCGGCCGCGCGCAGGAGAACCCGCGGCTGGCGGGGCTGCAGATCGAGGTCTGGCCGGAGTTCGACAGGCCGGCAGCGCTGGTGATCCTGCGTGGCGAACTGGCGGCCGACGTCACGCTGCCGGCGGCCGTATCGCTGCGGATACCGGCGGCCAGCGGCGGGCCCCTGGCCGTCGCCACGGCGGATACGCCCGACGGCGAGCTGTTTAACCTCACGTACCAGCGCGCCGACGCGCCCGACTTCGTCACGCTCAAGTTCAGCCTGGAGCGGCGCGTGTTCCACGTGGAGCTCTACGATCCCCTTCGCACAGAGGAGCCGCAGCGCTCCTATACGTACACATGGCCGGGGGACTTCGCGGTGGCCGAACTGACGGCGCGCGTGCAGGAGCCCGCCGGCGCGACGGGGTTCAGCGTGGAACCGGACCTGGGCCCGGGCGCCAGGAGCGCCGCCGACGGCCTGGTCTACCGCCGGGCCAGCCTGGGCGCGCTGGAAGCGGGCCAGACCTTGGCCATCACCCTGGGCTACCTGAAGACCGACCCGCGCAACTCCGTCGAGATCCTGGGCCTGGCCGAACCGGACGAGACCGTGGCGCCTGGCAGCGGCGACGACGTCTCGGTCTGGCTGCTGCCGCTGGCCGCTTCCGCCGGCGCCGTGGCTGGCGCGGCGCTCGTCGCCGTCTGGTACCGGCGGGGGAAGCTGCTCCCCGCGCGGGCAGGCGGGCGTGGAGCCGGTGGCAGGCCGGCGGACGGGCAGCGTTTCTGCGCGAAGTGCGGCGCCGCCATCGACCCCGGCGACCACTTCTGCCGGAGTTGCGGCGCCGAGGTCAGGCGGCGCTAGGGGCGCGGCGCCGGTAGGGGCGCATCATGACGCGCCCCT
>JACPQO010000114.1 GCA_016190405.1 Chloroflexota bacterium
CCACACGGCCACGCTCGTCCACGACGATGTCATCGACAGCGCTTCCACCCGCCGCGGCCGCCCCACAGCCAACAGCGTGTTCCAGAACTCCACCACCGTCATGCTGGGCGACTACATGTTCGCCCACGCCGCCGATCAGATCGCCCGCACCGGCAACATCCGCGTCATCCGCCTCTTCTCCCAAACCCTCATGGTCATGGCCAAGGGCGAGATACGCCAGGACCTTACGGCCTACGATAGCCGCCAGACCGTCCGCGACTACCTCCAGCGCATCGGCGGCAAGACGGCCTCTCTCTTCGCCACCGCTTGTGAGGGCGGCGCCATCGTCAGCAACCAGCCCGAGGAGTGGATCGAGGCCCTGCGCGATTACGGATACAACTTCGGGATGGCCTTCCAGATCGTGGACGACATCCTGGACTTCACCGGCGACGAGGCCCAGATGGGCAAGCCCGTGGGCAGCGACCTCATGCAGGGCACCCTGACGCTGCCCTCGCTCCTCCTTATGGAGCGGCAGCCCCGGTCAAACCCCGTGCAGAGGTACTTCGGCCGGCCCAGTAAGGAGCGGCTGGCCCAGGCCGTGGCGATGATCCGCGACTCCGACATCCCGCGGGAGTCCTACGATATGGCCGGCGACTTTAGCCGCCGCGCCCGCGAAGCGCTGGCCCCCCTACCGGACAGCGAGGACCGGCAGACCCTGGTGGAGCTCACGGACTCCGTGCTGGACCGCCACAGCTAACGGGTACCGTTTCCGAGGTGTGCGGAGACGTCGTTTGGTGTCATTCTGAGCGGCCATGACTCCCTCTTGCCGGCCACCGCAGCTTCGCGAAGGAATCTGGGGTGCGGCGGAGTGGCGAGTCAGGCGGTCTCGCCGACCCGGATGGGTGGGGTGGTCGCTGGAGGCCCGCTCGTAGTGCCGAGCCGCCACGCCGTCCGGTCGTCGCGAACGTCTGCGCCTCCCCAGATTGCCCTTCGGCTTCGCTCAGGGCAGATTTCGCGGAGGACCGTACATACCGCGTCCGGACGCTATCGCCGTCCAGGATGACGGGTCGGGTTGCCGGTGTTCTATGCTCTATTGCTCCGGGGTGTGGGGAATGGGCGGGGTCTCCAGCCACAGCCGGTACACCTGGCGGCGCGGGAGCCCGCTGCTGCTCGCTACCGCGCTCACCGCCTCGCGGGCGGGTACGCCCTGGGCGCGGAGCCGGCGGAGTTGGCTGCGCACCTCATCTTCGGATAGGAGTGGCGGAGCGGCCGTGGAGGCGCCCTCGATGACGAGGGTGAGCTCGCCGCGTGGTTGGCCGAAGTGCTCCAGAGCTTGCGAGATGGTGCCGCGGAACACCTCCTCGAAGGCCTTGGTGAGTTCCCGGCAGACGGCGATGCGGCGGTCGCCCCAGGCCGCCAGCATGTCGGCTAGGGTCCGGCGCAGGCGGTGGGGCGCCTCGAAGGTGACGATGGTGCGGGGCTCGGCGGACAGAGATGCCAGGAGCCGGCGGCGCTCCCCCGCGCGGCGGGGCAGAAAGCCGACGTACGTGAACTGGCGGCTGGGCAAGCCGGAGACAGCGAGGGCAGCGGTGACGGCGGACGGGCCGGGAACGGGGACGACGGGGCAGCCGGCCTCCACGGCGGCGACGACGAGTTCGTAGCCGGGGTCGCTGATGCCGGGCGTGCCGGCCTCGGAGACGAGGGCCACGTCGCTGCTGCCGAGGGCGTCCAGTATTCGGGGCGTGCGCGATCGCATGTTGTGCTCGTTATAGCTCAGCAGCCGCTGGCGGATGCCGTGGTGAGACAGCAGCTTGCGGGTCGTGCGGGTGTCTTCGGCGGCGACGAGCGAGACCTCTCGCAGGAGGCGGAGGGCGCGCAGGGTGACGTCCTCCAGGTTGCCGATGGGCGTGGCCACGACGTAGAGGGTGTTCATGTCGAAGTGATTATACGCCTGAGCGTATCGATGTGGGAAAGTGTTTACACTTCTTCTCCGAAAAATCGAAGCGTTGACGGGCCAGGCCAGTAACTGATATATTAGCTGAAAACTGGTCCGAATCGTATAGCATATATAATCGCTGTTGTCGAGCCGGCCAGGGACCGGGTTCAGACATCAGAAGGAGGGTTCCATGGCGGAATACGCAAACTTCATGGAGTGGGTTGTCACACGGGACGGACCCGTCGCCACGATAAAGTTCGGCGTCGTCCAGAAGCCCCTCAAGGACTTCATCGAGCATCACGTGTCACTAGCTCTTGCCCTCGAGGAGGTGCGCTTCGACGACACGGTGCGTGTCGTGGTGATTACGGGTCGCGGCGACGGGATGTTCGAGCTGGGCCCGCTGCCCGGCGAAGTGGAGCCCTACCCCAAGGACCTCATGAACCCAGCTACTCGGCCGGGCGGGCCGTCAGCGCTCAAGGGCCCCTGGAGCCTATCGCAGGGGATCGAGCGCACGTTTGCCGCACTGGCGCTTATGGAAAAGCCGGTCATCGCGCGTCTGAATGGAAACGCCTACGGCTTTGCCATGCACGTGCTCTGGGGCTGCGATATCATCATCGCGCAGGAGGATGTTCTCCTGGGCGACAACCATCTCGCTTTGCACCCGACGATGCCGTGGGGAATGACGGCCGGTGACGGCGCGTTTGCCTTCCTGCCTCTGTTTATGACACCAACCAAACTCAAGGAGTTCCTGCTCCTCGGTCCGAGTTGGACGGCGAAGCAGATGGCCGAGATGGGCCTGATTAACTACGCGGTGCCGGCGGACCAGCTCGACGCCAAGGTGAACGAGTTCGTCCAGAAGTTCCTCGAGCGGCCGGTCGGCCCCCTCATTCGCACGAAGCGCGCGGCCAATAAGCGGCTGATCGAGCAGATGAACCTGACCCACGATTACTCGTGGCTGTCGGAGACGCTCGACCATTGGGAGATGGCCGCGCTGGATTTCAAACAACAGATGACCCTGCGGCCCGACGATCCAAACTGGGCGTTTGAAGATCTTGAGGCAGAGGCGGGACTTGACCCGCAGCACAAACGCTGACGCGTCGTCAGCCCATCTCTCGCACCGCTTCCACCTGCCTCAGCCTTCCTGGTTCGACCAGTACGGCCAGCGGATATCGAATCGCCATGCGCAGCCGTCCTCCCTGCATGCTCGCCTCCAGATGGAGGTAACGCATTGAATGCGGACATTCTTGCTGCAACGTAACTAGGACACTCTACCTGCACCCCTAAGGCGTTGACGCGCCAGCCCGGTAACTGATATATTAGCTGAAACCCCCGCGGCCCATTCCATAACCGAGGCGAGGCATATGAGTCTATCGATCTCTAAGGAACTCCGACCCGCCTACGGGTTCGACGAAGTGGCCATCGTGCCTGGTTCCGTCACGGTCAACCCGGAGCTCGCCGATGTCCGCTTTGCCATCGGCGGGTTCACATTCGATTTTCCCATTCTGGCCGCCGCCCTGGACGCGGTGGTGGACCCCCGCTTCGCCGTCCAGATGGGCCGGCGGGGCGGCCTGGCAGTCATGAACCTGGAGGGGCTCCAGGCCCGATACGAGGACCCCGACGCCGCCATCGCCGAGGTCGTCAGCGCCCCCCAGACGGAGGCGGCGGCGGTCAACCAGCGGCTGCACGCCGCGCCCATCCGCGAGGAGCTCATCGCCCGGCGCGTGCGCGACATCAAGGACGGCGGCGCGGTGTGCGCCGTCTCCTGCACGCCGGCCAACACCAAGCGATTGGCGCCCATCGCCGTGGACGCCGGGGCGGACATTTTCGTCGTCCAGTCCACCGTGACCAGCGCGCGACACATCTCCCGCAGCCCGCGCGGCCTCATCCTGGAGGAGCTGTGCCGGGACATCCGCGTGCCGGTGCTGGTGGGGAACACCGTGACGTATGAGGCCACCAAAGAGCTCATGGAGACGGGCATCGCCGGCATCCTGGTGGGCGTGGGCCCGGGCGCCATCTGTACTTCCCGCGAAGTACTGGGCGTGGGCGTGCCGCAGGTGACGGCGACCCTGGACTGCGCCGCCGCCCGCGACCAGTACTACCGCGAGACGGGCCGCTACGTGCCTGTCATCACCGACGGCGGCATGCGCAACGGCGGCGACGTGTGCAAGGCGCTGGCCGCCGGCGCCGATGCCGTGATGCTGGGCTCCGCCTTCGCGCGGACGCAGGAGGCCCCGGCCAAGGGGTTGTCCTGGGGGATGTCGACTGGCCATGCCGAGCTGCCCCGCGGCACCCGCATCCAGGTGGGCGTGGACACGACGCTGGACCGGCTGCTGTTCGGGCCGACGTCCCGCACCGACGGGACGGAGAACCTGGTGGGGGCCATCCGCACCTGCATGGGGGTCTGCGGCGCCCAGACCATCGCCGAGTTCCACGAGACGGAGCTCGTCGTCGCGCCCTCCATTAAGACGGAGGGCAAGGTCTACCAGCTCAGCCGGTAGGCGCGCACCGCTGCTGGTGACAGGCTTCCGTCGTCACTTCACCCACCCCGCCTGAACGAATGCCTCGGCGCCACCGATGTGGCGAGACAAGTTATGAAGAACAGAGCACTTACTGCCTGTGGATTGGGGGCGGGTCGCGCCCTCTCGCCCGCCCGCGTCTTCCTTTGGATGTCGGTGGCGTACCTGCTGGTCCTCGGTCTCGGCAGCCTGCTCGTCAACTCCAGCTTCGCCGTCGGCGACGAGGTCTCGGGGGACCATCTGTTCGGTGCTATCGAGACAAACGGGTGGCACGGCCTGTCAGGCCTGCTACTCGGGGCCGCCTCCCTGGCCTTCGCGATGTCCGCACGTTGGGCCCGGGAGGGAGCGGCGATAATCGGGGCATCCCTTCTGGCAAGCGGCGTCCTCCTCCTGCTCTACGGCGAGGGCTCGGTAGCCCTCGGGCTAATCCCAGTGGACGCCAGAGACGCTGTCCTCCTCCACGTGCTCCCCGGCGTGGTGGGCCTCGTCTGCGCCGGTGCTACGCCGAGATGGCGGAGCCGCAATGCTACAGCTGGACCGGTGTCGCGGGGCGACTGAGAGTCCTTCCCGCTCGTCCTGAGGCTCTCGAAGGATGAGCGGAGGGCGAGGCGACGTAGCGGCCAGAACGCAGGCCGTCTGACCCACCGCCCACCGCCCTCGCCAGATTCGTTCGCGTAGACCGCTCTGGCCTTCGACAGGACCGTCTCGCCGCTCACAATGACAGCGCGGCCCAAGGTCTACCAGTTCAGCCGGTAGGCCAAGGGCGCGGGCGACCGCAAGGGTCGCCCCTACGTTACTCACGCACCGGGGATGCGCAGCCTGACGTGCCGCCCTGGCGTGAGGGCGAAGATGATCAGCGTGCCCTCCAGAGTCTCCTCGCCGCCGATGACGAGAGCGAGGACGAGGAGCCAGAGCAGGTGCCACAGCCAGGCGGCGGCGATGGCGGCCAGCGCCGCGCCGACGATGCTGAGCCGAAAGCCGCGGGCCCACGTCAGGAGCTTCGCCGGGTCGCGCGTGGGGCGGCGGATGCCGTCCAGCTCGCGGCGCAGGCCCCACAAGGCGATGGCGCTGCCCAGGGCCATGAGG
>JACPQO010000109.1 GCA_016190405.1 Chloroflexota bacterium
ACCACCTCCGGGTCGGCGCCGTCCGCCTCGTCCAGCTGGACGCGGGCGCCGCGCACGAAGCCTGCCACCTTCTCCATCCCGAGCATGGCGTTCCGGTAGGCGAGCTCGTGCACGTCGGAGTGGCGTTGGGCGTCCAGGCCGACCTGATAGATCTGCAAGGTCATCAGACCCAGCGCGGCGAGGATGGCCACCGCTACCACCACCTCCACCAGGGTGAGGCCTCGGGCTCTCATTTCTTGACGACCTTGGTCGCCAGACGGTACTGCTGCGCGCCCTGTCGATCGGTCCAGTACACCACGACCTCCAGCTGCTTCAAGAGAGCGCTGGCAGGGTCCGGGGCGGCCCGGATCTCGAACTCGTAGCCCGCCACCGTCGCGGCCTGTCGGCTCTTGTCGACCGCCGCGCCGAAGTCGATCTCCAGCTGTTCGACCGCCTCATCGGCGAGACTCGCGGCGAGCAGGCTGGCCGTGTGGCGCTGGGTCGTGCCCTGCTGGGCCCTCAGCGAATGGATCTGCAGGGCGACAAGGGCGAAAAGCCCGATGCTGACGACCAGCAGGGCCACCATGATCTCCGCCAGCGTGAAGCCGCCCCTGCTCACTCCTGGAGAGTTCTGGATGGAAGCTGGGACTTCCTTACTGCCCGGGCGTCAGCTCGCCCGCGGCCGCCAGCCTCTGGATGCGGCTGTGGCGCACCCCGTATCCGAAGTAGACCACGAACCCGATGACCAGCCACAGGATGAGCCGCAGCCAGGTGTCCCAAGGCAGGCTTGCCATCATGTAGAAGCAGATCCCAATGCCCAGGATGGGGACCAGGGGTACCAGCGGAGTCTTGAAGGGGCGGGGCAGATCCGGCCGCCGGTTGCGGAGGATCCACACGCCGGCGCACACGATGATGAAGGCCAGCAGCGTGCCGATGCTGGTCAGCTCGCCCAGGATGGAGATGGGGACGAAGGCGGCGAACACGGCCACGAAGAGGCCCACCAGGATGGAGGAGATCCAGGGCGTCCGGAACCTGGGGTGGACCTGGCCGGCCCACTGCGGGAGCAGCCCGTCCCGGGTCATGGAGAAGAAGACGCGCGACTGGCCCAGCAGCATCACCAGCATCACGCTCCCCAGGCCGGCCACGGCGCCCAGCTTGACCAGGAGGCTGCCCCAGACCACGCCGGTGCGGTCGATGCCCACGGCCACGGGGGCGCCTACGGTGAGCTCGGAGTAGTGGACCACGCCGGTCAGGAGGCCGGCCACGAGGATGTAGAGCACGGTGCAGATGACGAGCGATCCCAGAATCCCGACGGGCATGTCCTTCTGGGGGTTGCGGGCCTCCTGGGCGGCCGTCGAGACCGCGTCGAAGCCGATGTAGGCGAAGAACACCACGGCCGCTCCGCGCACGATGCCGGACCAGCCGTAGACGCCGTACTCGCCCGTGTTGGGGGGGATGAAGGGACTCCAGTTCTGCATGGCCTGATCCAGGTGGGTCAGCACGTAGTGGCCGGCGATGCCGATGAAGACGCAGACGATGGCCACCTTGATGATCACGATGACGGAGTTCAGGTTGGCGGACTCCTTGATCCCGATGACCAGGATGAGCGTCACCAGGGCCACGGCCACCAGCGCGATGGCGTTGAAAGCCGCGGTCACGTGGGGGAGGCTGGCCGGATCGACGCCCTGGGTCTGGAGGGTGTGGGCCACGGTGCTCAGCTCCTGCCAGCGCTCGTTGTAGAAGACCATCGGCGTGCCGGGGGTGGCCGTGAGGGCGGGCGGGATGTAGACGCCCCAATCCTGCAGCAGGCTGTTGACGTAGCCGCTCCAGCCCGAGGCCACCGCGGCGGCCCCGAAGGCATACTCCAGGATCAGGTCCCATCCGATGATCCAGGCGAAGAGCTCGCCCAGGGTGGCGTAGCCGTAGGTGTAGGCCGAGCCGGCGATGGGGATGAGCGAGGCGAACTCCGCGTAGCACAGGCCGGCAAAGGCGCAGGCCAGACCGGCCAGCACGAAGGACAGCACGATGGCCGGGCCGGCGTTGGCGGCGGCCGCCTTGCCCGTCAGGACGAAGATGCCGGCGCCGATGATGGCGCCGATGCCCAGCGTCACCAGGTTCAGCGGGCCCAGCACGCGCTTGAGCGCGTGCTCGCCTTCCTCCCGGGCCTCCTCGGCGATCATGTCCAGGGGTTTGGTGGCTAGGATTTCTGCCATGAACCTTGTCTCCTTAGGGCCCACAGGAAGTAGACGGGGATGCCCAGCAGCACGATGATGAGCCCTGGCCAGGTGTACTGCGGCTTGTAGCGCAGCAGCACCAGGTCGATGAAGGCTGCCATCGCGATGTAGACGGCCGGAAGCACGGGGTAGCCCAGCGCCCGGTAGGGCCGGGGGGCCTCGGGTTTGGTGCGCCGCAGCACGAAGAGGCCGACGATGGTCAGGATGTAGAAGACCAGGACGGCGAAGATGATGTAGTCCAGCAGTTGGCCGTAGCTGCCCGAGAGGCAGAGCACGCAGGTCCACACGGCCTGCACCGCCAGCGACACCGCGGGCGTCTTGTAGACCGGGTGCAGGCGGCTGACGCCTCCGAAGAAGAGACCGTCCCTGGCCATGGCGTAGTAGACGCGCGCGCCGGCCAGGATCAGCCCGTTGGCGCAGCCGAAGGTGGAGATCATGATGGCCAGGGCCATGAGCCCCGCGCCCGCCGGGCCGAAGCTCGCCTCCAGCATGGCCGTGCCCACGCGGTCCTCCGCGGCGTACTTGATGCCCCGCTCCACCGCCGTGGGCGCCCCCTGGGTGCCGTCCAGCGGCAGCACGGACAGGTAGGCGAGGTTGGCGGTGATGTAGAGCACCAGCACGATGCCGGTGCCGAGGCCCAGAGACAGGGGCAGGTTGCGGCTCGGGTTCTGCACCTCGGCGGCGGTGAAGGTCACGTTGTTCCAGGCGTCCGCCGCAAAGAGCGAGCCCACCTGGGCCACCGCCAGAATGGTGAGGAGGCCCACCATGACGGTCTCGCCCTCCACCCCCACCTGGACCGGAAAGAGCTGCTGGGTGGTCAGGTGGCGCCAGAAGTCGCCGAAGTTGGCCGCGAGGGCTTCGGCGTTGCGGCCAACCGTCAGCCCCAGGAGCACCAGGCCCAGCAGCGCCGCGGTCTTGGCGAAGGTGAACACGTTCTGGACCAGGGCGCCTGTCTTGACGCCGAAGATGTTGATCGCCGACAGCGCCGCCACGACCAGGACGGCCACCAGGTTCTGAGTGTTGAGGCCGATCGTCATTCCAAAGAGGTCCAGAGGCCCTGCGATCCAGCTCCTGGCCGAGATCTCGGGGACGAAAACCCCGAGGAACTTGGCGAAGGCCACGCTGACCGCCGCGATGGTGCCGGTTTGGATCACCAGAAACAGCGTCCAGCCGTAGAGAAAGCCCCACAGCGACCCGAGCGCCTCGCGCAGGAACAC
>JACPQO010000110.1 GCA_016190405.1 Chloroflexota bacterium
GCGCTAATCTGCGGCCACCGAAGGGGTTGGGGGGGTATCCGTGACCATCTGTGTTCATCTGTGGCTAACCAAGAGGGGAGGCGAGGTGGGCATCCGCGACCATCTGCGCTAATCTGCGGCCAAAGAAGGGGTGGGGCGGCGGGGAATCCGCTTATCCGTTCCCTATCCGTTGTCCTCCTTGAGCCCCGGCCGCGGCGCGCTGACCAGCGCCGCCATGTTCCCTGCGGGCGCCCGGCCTTCGTACATGAGCTGGTGGCAGGTTCCGATCTCCTCGAAGCCGAACGTGCGCCCCAGGCAGGGGTCGATCCTGCCGTCGACGACCATCTGGTTGAAGGCGCCGGCGTTCTCGTCGTTGGCGAAATGCGAGCCCTGGAACCGCTTCTGGCGCATCCACAGGTAGCGCAGGTCCACCACGGCGTTGTAGCCGCTGGTGCCGGCGCAGATCACCACCATCCCGCCGTTATCGCAGACGAAGATCGATGTGGGGACGGTGTCCTCCCCCGGGTGCTCGAACACGATGCGCGGGCTGCGCCGCTCTCCCAGGATGTCCCAGATCGCCTTGCCGAAGGCGCGGGCCCCCTCGGCCCACTTGTTGTACGCCTCCGTGTCCGTCCAATGGGGCAACAACCCCCAGTGGCTGAAATCCTTTCGGTTGATGCACCCCTTGGCTCCCAATCGCTGGCAGAAGTCGAACTTGTCGCGACTGGAGACGACGGCGACCGGGATGCCGCCGAACTCCCGCGCGACCTGGATGGCCATGGATCCCAGGCCGCCGGCGCCGCCCCAGACCAGCACCACGTCGCCCTTCTCCACCGTGTGCGGCGGCCACGCCCGCAGCATGCGATAGGCCGTGGCCCCCACCAGCGTGGGCGCGGCGGCCTGCTCCCAGCTCAGGTGCGGCGCCTTGGGCAAGCACTGATGCGCCTGCACCCGCGTGAACTGCGCGAAGCTGCCCCAGTTCGTCTCGTAGCCCCAGATGCGAAAGCTGCTGCTCAGCGTCGGGTCGCCTCCCTTCTGGATGAACGGGTCGCTCTCGTCCCACCAGCCGCAGTGGACGACCACGCGGTCGCCCACCTTCACGTTGCGCACGTCGCTGCCCGCCGCGTACACGATGCCTGACGCATCGCTGCCGCCGATATGGTAGCCGCTGGTGTCGCCCTCCCGTTCGTGCACCTTAATCACGTCCACGGGCGATCCCAGGGCGGCCCACACGTTGTTGAAGTTGATGCCGGCCGCCATCACCAGCACCAGCACCTCGTTGGGTTTCAGGTCAGTCGGCACCTCCACCTTCTCGACCTGGAACGCCTGCGCCGGCTGCCCGAACCGCTCGCGGCGGATCACCTGCGCGTACATCTGCCTGGGGACCGTGCCCAGGGGCGGTATCTCGCCGATCTCGTAGACGTCCTTGACCGTGACCATGGGCTCCCTCCTCGAGTTCGGGGCGTAGGGGCGCGGCTTGCTGCGCCCTGACCCGCACGAGCCAATCTGTTGCCTCGCGGCGCGGTTTTGCGGCTACGGTATCACGCTAGATGGGTGGAGGCAACGGCCCCAACCCTCTCCCCCTGGGAGAGGGCAGGGTGAGGCCTACCCCCGCGGCAGCCCCAGCCCGCGTGTGCTGATGATGCCCCGCTGGATCTCGCTCGTCCCGCCGGCGATGGTCGCCGCCACGGCGTTCAGATAGCCGCGCATCAGGCGCCCCCGGTCCGCCGTCCAGCGGTTCGTCGCCGCCTCGGGCCCCGCCTTGCTGTCCCGGTCCAGCATCCCGTACAGCCCCGCCACCTTGAGGCCCGTGGTGGCCACCCGCTGGCTCAGCTCGGCCGCGAACAGCTTCACCGCCGACGCCTCATGGTTGGGCACCAGCCCCTTGTTCTGCATCGTGATCACCCGGTACGACAGCAGCCGCGCCGTCTCCGCCTCGATAGCCCGCTCCGCCAGCTCCAGCCGGACCGCCATGGGCACCCCCCGGCCGTTGTCGGGGGAGGGGCGGCCTTGTTCCCTGTTCCTTGTTCCTTGTTCCTTGACGTACAGCACGATGTCCCCCACAACGTTCTGCTGCGCGATCGCCGAACCAATGGACGAGCGCTCGAAGTCCAGCGTCGTCGTCGCCAGGTACCAGCCGCGGTTCTCTTCGCCCAGCAGGTCTGTGCTGGGAACGCGGACGTTATCGAAGAAGACCTGGTTGAAGCTGTGGATGTCCGCGATGTTGATGAGGGGGCGGATGGTGATCCCCGGCGTCTTCATGTTCAGGAGGAACATGGAGATGCCCTTGTGCTTGGGGGCGGTGGGGTCGGTGCGGGCGGCGAGCCATCCCCAGTCGGCCGCGTGCCCGCCGCTGGTCCATATCTTCGAGCCGTTGACGACGTACTCGTCGCCGTCCCGAACGGCCCTGGTCTGGAGGGACGCCAGGTCCGAGCCGGCGCCGGGCTCGCTGTACAGCGTGCACCAGAAGCGCTCGCCCCGTGCGATGGGCGGGATGTGCTCCCTCTTCTGCTCCTCCGACCCGCGCATCATGAGGACCGGGCCCACCCAGCTTACGGCGCCCACGCCGGCGTCCGTCGGCAGGGCGCGGTAGGCCGCTTCCTCCTGGAAAATCGTCTGGTGAAGCATCGGCGCGCCCATGCCGCCGTAGGCCTTGGGCCATCCCATGGTGAGCCAGCCGCTGGCCGCCAGCTTCTTCACGATCGCCTTGGTCCTGGCGATGTCCTCCGGGCTGTTGAATCCCTCGCCTTCGCCTTCGTCCCAGTCGGGGGGCAGGACCGTGTCGATAAACTGGCAGACCTCGCCCCGGAACTTCTCTTCCTCGGCCGTGAACCGGAACTCCATGACGTACCTCCGAGAGCGGTGCTCGCCTAGGGCAACCCGATGGTCGCGGTGGCTGTGGTCGTCGGGCCGCGCTGGTTCGCGATGACTATGCTCGCATCGACCAGGCGCTCGCTCTGGTCCGACGTGTGTTTCTTGGTCACGCGGCCCGTGCCTGACAGGATGTCGCCTGGGCAATTCATCTCCCGCATGGAGAAGTCCAGCTTGCGCAGCTTCGCCAGCGGGCCAAACCAGTCTGTAACGCAGCGATTGAAGAAGCCCGAGTACCCCGTGTTGTTGACGAAGATGTCCCGCGCGCCGTTGGCGCGGGCGTAGTCCTTGTCATGGTGCACCGCGTAGAAGTCGCGGGTCGCGTTGGCGAGCATGACCAGGCGCGTCACCGTCACCGGCAGCTTGGAGATCGCGGGCAGCTCGTTTCCCTCCCGCACGTCGTTCCACGGGATGGTTTCCTGGGGGTTCCTGGCCCGCAGCACCGTCTTGGGCGCAGGCGGCGCTGTCGCTGCCGCCCTCTGGGGCGCGGGGGTCTCCTGCTTCACGGGGCTCCCCCGGGGATACCGGAGGACGGTCAGCGACCACTCGCTGGCTACCTCGCCTCGCTGGTTCACCAGCACTCGTGTCGTCGTGACGAAGTGGCCCGTCCCGACGCGCGTGGTCCGCGGGGGCGAGATCTCGTCCAGCCGGGACTTGCCCCGGAGCTTGTCTCCAGGGCGCAGGGGGGCACGGAAGACCAGGTTGTTCCTCTGCACCAGGGACTCGTAGCCCACAAAGGGCAGCGCCAGGCCCGCTTCCGGCGGAACCGGTGGCCAGAAGGGCGCGCGGGCGAAGGTCTGGGCCATTGTCGGAGGGGCGATGATGCCTCCGTACTCCGTCTTTCGAGCAAACTCCTCGTCCGTGTAAAGGGGGTTCCCGTCCTCCAGCCCCTCGCACCAGTGGCGGATCATCGCCGCGTTGACGGCGTCTGGGCCCCAGGGGCCGTAGTCCGTTTCCTGTCCGATCAGCCGTCCCAGATCTTCCGGCAAGGCGTCTTTGGTCGTCATGGTTACCCCTTACACCTTCTTCCATTGGGGCAGGATCACGCCCTCCCGCGCCTCCCAGGCCACCTGCACGTCCATGCCGATTCGCACCTGGTCGTTCGGCGTGTCGATGACGTTGCCGACCATGCGCACCTGCGCGTCGGGCAACTCAACCACAACCACGTTGTACGGCTTGGCGCCTTTGAGGGCCGGGTGCACCGGATGGTGGGGAACGATGAAGCTATGGACCACGCCCCTGCCGCTCACCGGCGTCCACCGGAAGGCGAAGGAGTGGCAGTTGTGGCAGATGGGCATGGGTGGATGCCGGAAGGTGCCGCAGTCGGTGCACTGCTGGACCACCAGCTCCTTGCGCTGGCAGGCGGCCCACCAGTCTTTGGTATCGATCTCATTGGTATCGGGAAGGGGCAGTCCGTCAGGAAGATACGCCATTACATTACCTCCGCACGATCAGGTCGCTCACCGGGCTGACTCCCGGGCCGCTGGCCACAAGACAGATCTCCGCATCTTTCACCTGGCACGTCGAGGTCCCGCGCATCTGGCGCGCTGCCTCCGTCACCAGCTCGAAGCCGTGGGTATAGGCCTCAGCCAGATTCCCGC
>JACPQO010000111.1 GCA_016190405.1 Chloroflexota bacterium
CCTCGTCGGCATCCCTGCCCTGCGCCTGTCCGGCCCCTACCTGGCCATCGCCACCCTCTCCCTGGCCATCGCCACCCCCCAGATCGTGAAAAAATACGATGACTTCACGGGTGGCACCCAGGGCATAGGAAGATCGGACGGACTGGTCCAGCCGGGGCCGCCGGGCTTCCTCTCCGACCTCCTCAACCGCGACCAGTGGCTGTACTTCGTCGTCCTCGTGACCCTGCTGGCCATGACCCTGCTGGCCTGGTTCATCTTACGTGGCCGCATCGGCCGTTCCTTTGTTGCCGTCCGCGATGCCGAGGTCGCCGCCGCCGCTATGGGGATCAATGTGGCGCGCACAAAGGTCACCGCTTTCGCCATCAGCGCCTTCTACGCCGGCACCGCCGGCGCCCTATTCGTCCAGGTCCAGGGCATCATGACCCCGGACAGCATCGGCATCCTCCAGTCCATCACCTTCCTCACCTCCATCGTCATCGGCGGCCTCGCCTCCATCCTGGGCTCCATCATCGGCGCGGCCTTCGTGGTCTACCTGCCCTCCGACATCACCGATCTCTTCAAGAAGCTCGTCGCTGTCATCCCTGGATTCAGCGCCGATACGATCAAGCCCGGCGCCCTGCAGGGTGCAGCCGTCGTCCTGGTCATGCTTCTCATGCCGGCGGGCGTCGCTGGCTTCCTCATCCGCCTAACGCGTCTACGTCCGGCCGCCGTCTTACAGGGCGTCAGGTCGGCCCCGGCCGGCCTGCGGTCGGGCGGCACCGCCGCGCGGGAGCGGCTGTCCTCGCTGTGGGACGTCCGTCCTGGCCGGCGCGGCCCTTCGCATCCCGAAAGTCCAGAGGACGAGGAGAGGGGGTGATGCGACCGCCTAGTGGGGTGTAATATATACCGAGCGGGTGAACCGCAGTTCCCGCGACAATTCCCTCGGAAAGGAGCGCGAGCCGCAATGAGATTGCCAAGATACCTGCTCTATATAGTTGGCCTCCTGGGCATCGTCGCCCTGGTGGCCGTTGCCTGTGGAGGCGATGAGGAAGAGGAGAAGACCACAACGCCGGCCACCACGGCCGCTGCGTCGCCGACCGCGACTGAGGTTAAACTGAAGACCGATGTCGGCGTCTCCGACACCGAGATCGTCCTGGGACAGCACACGGCCCTCAGCGGGCCCGTCGCCGTCTACCAGCCTATCCCCCCGGCCCAGAAGGCCTACTTCGACTACATCAACGCGACCGAGGGGGGGGTTTGCGACCGTAAGATCGTCTTCAAGTTCGAGGACGACGGCTACACGGGCGCCCTGGCCCTGGAGAAGGCCAAGCTGCTGGCCCCCCAGGTGGTGGCCTTCGTGGGCAACCTGGGCACGCCGGCCCACACCGGCGCCGTGGACTACATCAACGAGCAGGAGATCCCCGACCTCTACGTCTCCACCGGCGCCTCCAAGTGGGGCGACACCGCCACCTGGCCCTGGACCATGGGATACATCCCCGACTACTTCAGCGAGGGGAGGGTCCTGGCCACCTACGTCAACGAGAACTTCCCCGGTAAGACCGCGGGGATCCTCTACCAGAACGACGACTTCGGCAAGGACGGCCTGAACGGCTTCAAGGAAGAGTTCGCGGGCACGGTAGTGGCCGAGCAGAGCTATGAGGCCAACGCCCCCAACGCCGATTCCCAGCTGATCAACATCCGGGACGCCAACCCGGACATCGTCTACCTCTACAGCGTCCCCAACATCACTGCCTCCGCCATTCGCTACGCGCGCTCCAACAACTGGTCGCCCCAGTTCGTGACCAGCTACGTCAACGCCAACACCTCTATCGCCGCCATCCTGGGCGGCGGCCGTGAGCCCGCCCAGCTCGCGGCGGGCTTCGAGGCGGCCGCCGGCACCATCTCCACGACCTACCTGCTCACCGTGCCCCAGGACCAGGACAACCCTGCCGTGGTCAAGCACGGAGAGATCATGAGCCAGTACGGCGGGGGCTCTGTCAACACCCTGACCATCTACGGCCAGTCTCTGGCCGAGCTGGTGGTGGAGACCCTCAAGGTCGCCTGCGAGAACAACGACATGACCCGCGCCGGTGTCATGGAGGCCGCCGAGTCCATCGAGGGCTTCAGGACCACGTTGCTCGTGCCGGGCCTCGAAATCAACCTGAGCGCCAGCGACCACTTCGCCATCCAGGGCCTGCAGGTGGTCGAGTGGAACGCCGACGGTACTCTGGCGGCACAGGGTTCGCCCATCTCTGTGGAATAGCCGCTCATAGCCGCTTAAAGGCGGGTGCCCCACCGCCGGGGCACCCGCCGCCGCTGGCTCTGGTACGAGAGCGTGGGGCTTACAGGGGACGCGCTCCGCGGGCGCGCCCACGCTGTCGTTCACCTCGCGAATGGGCGGGAACGGCCTGTCCTTCCCGTTGACACTGGCTCTCCGGGCTCATATATTCCCATTCGGTTCGCACAGAGAGGAGGGGCGCCCGTGACCCAACCTGCCGGCATCGAAGACGTCGTCCACCGCCATGCCAAGGCCATCGTCACCATGGACATCGGCCAGATCATGAACGACCTCATGCCCGATGCCATGCTGAAGCTCCAGCAGGAGGCCGGCGGCGGCGCCGCCCTCCAGATCAACGGCTATGAAGTGCTGGGCCATAGCCAGGAGGGCAGCGACTACCTCTACGACGTCAAATACATCGGGCCCCAGTCCTTCACCGTCCGCGCCCGCTGGTCCCAGGTCGGCCCCCAGTGGAAGATCGTGGACGCGGACATCACGGCGCGGGAGTAGCCTGTGCCCTGTCATTCTGAGCGGCACTGCGGGCTTGTCCGGCCAGTGCCGCTTCGCGAAGGAATCTGGGGTGTGGCGGAGTGGTGGGTCTCCCGGTCTCGCTGATCCGGGGAAGGTTGGCGTGGAGGCCTGCGGCGCAGTGTCGATCCTTCGCGTAGAAGCGTATGTGCCTCGTCCGGGCGTTATCAGCGCTCAGAATGACACCCGAGTAGCCCCTTGTTCCCGGTTCCTTGCTCCTGGTTCCCCAGGGAGGGGCCAAGGGGTAGCCCCCTACGCCCGCGCTGCCTCTCGCTCCTTCTGAGACGCCTCGATTATCCTCTGCGCCACGTGCTGTGGCACCTCCTCGTAGTGCGAGAAGGTCATCGAGTAGTGGCCCCGCCCCTGCGTCATGGAGCGCAGGTCCGCGGCGTACCGCTGCACCTCCGCCAAAGGCGCCTGCGCCTCTATCGTCGTCATCGTCCCATGGGGCGTCATCCCCAGCACCCGCGCCCGCTTGCCGTTCAGGTCGCTGATGATGTCTCCGGTATTCGCTTCCGGCGCCGTGATCCGCATGTTCATGATCGGCTCCAGCAGCACCGGCTGGGCGTCCAGGGCCCCCTTCTTCAAGGCCATCGACGCCGCGATCTTGAAGGCGATATCTGAGGAGTCCACCGGGTGGTCCTTGCCGTCGATCAGCGTCGCCTTCATGTCTGCCAGGGGGTAGCGGGCCAGCACCCCCTCGCGCAGCGCATCGTGCACTCCCTTCTCCACCGAGCCGACGTACTGTTTGGGCACCACTCCCCCCACCGTTTTGTTCTGGAACTGGAACCCCTCACCGCGCGGTAGCGGCTCCACCTCGATGGCCACCCTGGCGTACTGGCCGTGTCCACCGGTCTGCTTCTTGTGCGTGTACTCCGCCTGTGCCTTGCTGGTGACCGTCTCCTTGTACGGCACCTTGGGCATCGCCATCTCCAGCTCCACCCCGAACTTGCGCCGGATCTTCTCCAGCGCCACCTCCACGTGCGAGTCGCCCAGCCCCGAAAGGACCGTCTCCCCCGTGTCCGGGTTCCGCTCCAGCCGCAGGCTGGGGTCCTCTTCCACGATCCGCTGCAGGGCCGAGCCCATCTTGTCCAGGTCGGCCTTCGTCTTGGGCGACACCGCCGCGCTGAAGGCCGGGTCCGGGAACGATATGGCCGGCAGCGTCACCGGCTTCTCCTTCTGGCACAGGGTGTCGCCCGTCTGCGTCTCGGCCAGCTTGGCCACCGCCCCGATGTCCCCGGCCGCCACCTGCGACACCTGCTCCTGGCCCTTGCCACAGATGTGGTACGCCGGCCCGATCCGCTCTGCCGCCTGCTTGCTCGCGTTCCAGACCTGGGAGTCCGATTTGAGCGCGCCAGAGAACACCCGGAAGTACGTCAGCCGCCCCACGTACGGATCGGCCGCGGTCTTGAACACCAGCGCTGCCAGCGGGCCCGAGGCGTTCGTGGCCAGCGTCTGGCCGTCGGTCTGGGCCGGGCGGTCAGACGGCGCCG
>JACPQO010000008.1 GCA_016190405.1 Chloroflexota bacterium
GGCAACATCAACTCCACCGCCCTGGGCGACTACCAGGGCGAGCACCGCCGCTTCGGGGGCCCCGGCGGCGCCGACTCCATCGCCGCCATGTGCTGGCACACCATCCTCATGACCGACCAGCAGGCGCGCAAGTTCGTGCCCCGCGTGGACTTCATCTCCTCGCCGGGCTTCCTGGACGGCAGCGAAGGCGCCCGAGAGCGGGCCGGCCTGCCCCGCGGCACCGGCCCCTGGCGCGTCGTCACCCCCTGGGCCCTGTTCGACTACCAGGACCGCCGCCTGCGCCTCGCCGGCGTCTCCCCCTTCGTGACCGTCGATCAGGTGCTGGCCGAGATGTCGTTCAAGCCCCTCATGGCCGGCCAGATCGAGACCCTGGAGACCCCCACCGAGGACGAGTTGGCCCTCCTCCGCACCGAGCTGGACCAGCGCGGCCAGATCACCGATGTCGGCAAGTGGGTGACCCGCCAGGACGACGGCGCCTTCGCCTTCGTGGAGAAGGAGAAGCCGAAGGGCGAGCTGCCCAGCAGTTGGTAAGGGGTGCCGCATGACCAGGCTGATGCTCGTAGCCACCATGGCAGTTCTCAGCTGGCTCGGTTGCACCGCAGGTACCGATTCCGGGCCCGCACCCACAACGAGTCAAACTACCGACGGGGCGCTACGCGATGCGTCCGAGGAGGAGAAGCTAATCCTAAACTACGTCGAGGACCTGTACGGGCGCCGCTACAGTTCGCGGGAAGATGCGGCGTTCGCGGTCGCAGAGTTCTGGGCCGACAAATGGGACTCCCAGCTCAAGCGCGTGGAGTACCTTGGGTACGCCCCGTTTGCGCTTCGGCCCCTTTGCGCAGTCGCCAGCACGTTCCCGTTCCGACACATACGACTGCGCCAAGCAGAATCGTTCACCAGCTTCGTTGCCGAGGAGTCGCTGCTCGTTGAGGTCGTGCAGTTGACTACAGAGGAAGTAGAACGTCTCCTAGACGACCCGTCGACCATCTATGTCGACAGAGCCTGGTGCGACAACATGGCGGAACAAATTCGTGTAGAATTCAATGACTTGCCCGCCCCATGAGCACCTTCCACGGAGCTGGACCAGCGCGGCCAGATCACCGACGTGGGTAAGTGGGTGACCCGCCAGGACGACGGCGCCTTCGCCTTCGTGGAGCAGGAGAAGTCCAAGGGCGAGCTGCCCAGCAGTTGGTAGCCGCGGCGCTTACGACGCGTTGGGTTAACGCATGTCACAACCAAAGATCGAGCCACACCGGATCACCAAGGCGATTCAACTGCCTGGCTTCTGGCTAGCCTCTCTCGTGGCGCTGGTCGTTGCCTTCATAGTTGGGGCACTAAACACTGAGGAGCTGTGGCTCAAAGTGATATTCGGAATCGCCGCGGTCGGCGTCATTCCCCCCGTGGGGCTCGCCGTATTTCTCTTGCAGACGAAGTATAGGCCTGAGCTTCAAGACGACCCTTACTACCTGGAGTACAAGCGGCGCCAAGAGACCGAATTCGCAACCTTCCAGCCAGAGAATGTGCGCAGCAACCAACCCTCCGCCATAGCTCAGGAAAAGGACCGCTCATGGGAGGAACTTGAGACGGAAAGGATCAGCAGATACCAGCGGAGCTACGGCTTATTCCTCGTGCACGCGTGGCGGCCTTCCCAGACACCGGGACAAGTCGCTGACATCGTTATTAGCCTTCACCAGCACAATGCGGGCCCTTTGACGGAAGGAAAAGTGAAGTATGTCGAATACCATCTTGGACCTAAGTTCTTTGACTATCCCGTGATAAAGACCGACCCAAGAGATAACTTCAGCTTCGACGTCTCGGCGTACGCACCTATGCTCTGCCTCGCCCGCATACATTTCACGGATTCCCGGCCGCCTGTTGAGCTAGAGCGCTATGTTGACTTCGAGCAGCGCCTCCATTGACGACATGCCATCAACCTAAGGAGGCCCGAATGTCCACCGAGAAAAGCGTCCACTTCTACTCCGACGGCCTGAAGCTGGCCGGCGTCCTCTTCCTGCCCGCCACGCCCGGCCCGCACGCCGGCGTCGTCCTTTGCCACGGCTTCACGGGCGTCAAGGAGCTGATCCTGCCCGACTACGCCCGCCGCTTCGTCGACGCCGGGTTCGCCGCCCTCACCTTCGACTACCGCGGCTTCGGCGAGAGCGAGGGCCCCCGCTGGCGGCTCATCCCAGGGGAGCAGGTCATCGACATCCGCAACGCCATCACCTTCCTCCAGTGCCAGCCGGAGGTCGATGCGCAAAAGATCGGGCTGTGGGGCACCAGCTACGGCGGCGCCCACGTCCCCTATGTGGCAGGCATCGACGAGCGCGTGAAGTGCGCCGTCGGCCAAGTGGGCTTCGGCGACGGCGGGCGCCTGTTCCGCCGCAAGACCTCAGATCAGGAGGCGGCGATGCTGAAGGCCATGCTGGAGCAGGACCGGCAACAGCGGGTCCTCACCGGCAAGTCGGCCACCGTGGACCCCCTTCAGATCCTATCCGATGAGGACTCCGTACGCTTCATGACTGCGGCCCTCCAAGTCTATCCCCAGCTACGCTGTCAGATCCCCCTAGAGACCACCGAGGCCACGCTCGAGTACAAGCCCGAGGAGGTGGTCCACCGCATCTCGCCCCGCGCCCTCCTCCTCATCGCCGTGGAGCACGACCTGCCCTGCCCCAAGGAGGAGTACGAGAGCATGTACGCCCGCGCCGGCGAGCCCAAGAAGCTGGTCGTCCTGCCCGGCCTGCGCCACTACGACGTCTACGCAGGCGAAGGGGCGGCCACGACCGCCCGGCTCGCTCTCGACTGGTTCCGAGAGCACCTCGCTTGATTTGGGCCGCTAGCTCTTGCCCCTTCTGAACAACGCCCGGAAGGGCAACCCCATCAGGTAGAGGACGATTCGCGGCCGCAGCGAGACGCGGGTCAGCAGCCACAGGTCTCGCGGCTCGATAAACGTCTCCGACTCCCATACCCCCATCGTGCCCACCATCACCAGCGAGCCGTCTTTGGCCAGCACCTTCTGCACGGTGATCTCGAACTCGCCGGCGCCGGAGATGACCCTCATGGCGCGGGCCTCTAGACGGCGCCGGCCGTGGCCAGAGCCCGCCCCTTCCAGGCCTGAGCCTCCGGCCCGTGCCACACCGACATGTGCTCCGCCTGCGTCTCCGTGTACGCCCCCGGCTGGTAGAAGCGGTCGTAGAAGTCCGTATCCAGGTGATGCGCCTGCACCCAGGCCCCCGGCGTGCCGATGGCGTCCACCGTCGGCGGGAACCTCCCGTACGTCTCATAGATGTAGTTGCAGGTATCCTTCACGCACTGGACCACTCGCTCGTCATGCTTGGGCACGGCGGCGATGAACTCGTTGGGCGCCCGCAGGGGCAGGGGCTGGGTGGAGTCTTCCTTGTAGATGCCCTGCTTGCCGAACTTAGCGGCCACCACCGCGTCCACGGCGGCGTCCATGTTCGGGTAGTAGGGCGGGCAGTAGGCTTCGATAAGCCCATCAAGCCCCACGGGACTGGGCGCGGCGCCGAAATCAGCGCCTCGCGTGGGCCGACCCACCTTGGGGGTGACGAATCGGAAGCCCAGCCCTCTGGTCATCGGCGTGCCGCCCAGCAACACCAGCGCCGCCGGATGGGCGTGCACCCAGCCGCCCAGGCCCATCGCCTGGATGGTGAGGGCGATGTTCTGCATGACGAAGCCGCCCTCCAGGATGTTCACGTTACCCAGCACCGAAAGGGGCGTCCGCAGCCTCTCGCTGAGGACCCCTTCCTTCACCCAGCGCTCGTTGCCCGCCGGTACGTTGCCGTTCATGTCGTCGACGAAGTAGAAGCCGCCGTCGGGCCAGCCGCTCATCAACAGCAGCACGTTGATGTATTCGAAGGTCGTATCGATGATGGGCAGTACGACCGTGGAGCCGGGGATATCGGAGCTCCACTGGTTGAAGGGGAGCATCACCGGGTAGTTGCGCGGGTACTGGGGCCGGCCGTCCAGCAGCTTGACGCGGCTGGCGCGGAAGTTCACCAGCAGCTTCTGGAGATCGTCCATGTCCTCGTATTCGCGGACCTTAGTCGCCTCGGTGGCCTCGTTCTTGATGAGATATGTTGCCTCATCATTCCAGTAGATGAGATGCGTGTCGTGGGAGCCGCAGGGACTGGGATACGCCAGCCCCCTGAAATGGATCAGCGTGTTGCCGCAGGCATCTCGCCCCCGGTCGTCTATGAAGGGCAGGTCGCCCAGGAGCATTCCCGTGAGACCGGTGCCGGTCTGCATGAGGAACGCCTCTTCCACCTCGTCTAGCGGCGTTGCCGGATGAGCCGACTTGTACTTGGTAGGCCCGCCCGGGATCTCGCTGCCAACGGCGAACCGTCGCGAGCGTCGGTTCAGCACCGAGTCGATGAGGGGATAACGGAGGAACGACCTCACCCCGGGGTGGTCTACTAGGCGACCTTCCTGATCGTGGGACCCCGCCATGGCTGCCTCCTCTACGTGCGCGTGAGCGTTTGCGGCCCTGAGTATATCGCCGCCCTACCGCGTTGTAAAGCGGGGCAGGCCGCCGCGCCCCGGCGACCTTCCGGCCAGACAGCCAACCAAAGTTTGGCCCTTCCTCAACCATAACCAAACCGGCCGTGCGTTCCCGTTGGTCCGCGCCATGGCATCTTTACATTGCAGGAAATGTTCACCGTCTGTCTACCGATTTTCACCAACTGCTCACCTTGCGGCAGGCGGTCAAGTGGATGAGCCAGCGCTGGGAGAGAGGGCAGGCCCTGATCCCGGCCGCCATGGCCATGGCGGTCCTGCTGGGAATGGTGGCCCTGGTCACCGACGCCGGTCTGGCCTACCACGAGCGCCGCAGCCTCCAGAACGCCGCCGACGCCGCCGCCCTGGCCGGCGCCCGCGAGCTTCCCGCCGACCCGTTCCTGGCCGAGACCAGAGCCCGCGACTGGGCCGTCAACAACGGCATCGCCGGCGCCGACACCCTCGTTATTCAGGTAAGCACAACCCACGTCTCCAACGACACGATCACTGTCAGCGTGGGGCGGGACCTTCCCTTCCAGTTCGGTACCGTCCTCGGCATCGACCATGCCAGCATCTCCGCCGAAGCTACCGCCCGCGTCGGCTCCCCCGCCGGGCTCGATCACTTCATCCCTTTTGCTGTCCAAGACGCGACCCTATCAGGCCTCAACCCCGGCGATTCCACCACGCTCAAGTACGACTCCCAGGACCAGACCCAGGGCAATAGCCTGGCCCTGGCCTTTCCCGGCAGCACGGGCGCGGCCGACTTCCGCGACGCCATCTACAACGGCAGCCAACAGCTCTTCTGCGTACTGGGCCAGGAGTACCCCGGCTGTCCCAGCACAATCCCCACCGAGCCCGGCGCTATGGTCGGCCCCACCAGACAGGGGATCAACGACCTCCTGGCCGCCACCAGCACGAGCTGCGATACCTTCAGCGAGGTGTTCCAGCCTGACCCCAATAACCCCAATAACATGCTGATCAACCCCGACTGTAACCCCTTCCCGCCGTACAACGTCACATCCAGCAAGCGAGTGGTCATCGTTCCCGTCATCCAGGGGCTCTGCGCCGGCCGCTGCGACGTCCAGATTATCCGCTTCGCCCTCTTCTTCGTGAATGGGGTGCAGTGCAACGGTGGCCAGGGGACGTGCAACATCACCGGCCAGTACGCCGAGGCGGCCTTCAACGTGGCCTCTCTGGAGATGGGGCCCTACAACGGCGACGCCGCGCTGACCTTCGTCAGGCTGATCGAGTAGCTTAGCGGAACAGGTCGCGTTCCGGCGGCCGCACCATCTCCCGCGCGGTGCCGCTGCCCGGCGGGTAGGCGTACCCCCGCACGATGGCCACCGGCACCCCGGCCAGCTTCCCCATGACCAGCTCCGCCGCCGCCGCCAGCTCGTCCGCCACGGCCAGGGTGCTCACCCGCAGCTCGTAGCCGTGGGGATCGACCTGCCCCACGTAGTCCACGAACGGCGCCATGCCGGCGATACCCACCGCCACGTTGGTGTGGCCCTCCCGCCAGGGCCGGCCGAACGTATCGCTGATGA
>JACPQO010000009.1 GCA_016190405.1 Chloroflexota bacterium
CGGTTGCGCTCGTACTCGCGGTCGACGTTGATCTGGAAGGCGTTGGGCCCGCCGAAGGCGTCCACCTGCACCGAGTGGTCGATAACCAGGTCCACAGGCAGTTCGGGGTTCACCCGCTGGGGGTCGCCACCCAGCCGGGCCACCTCCGCCCGCAGCGCCGCCAGGTCGGCGACGACGGGGATGCCGGTGAAGTCCTGGAGGAGGACCCGCGCCGGCAGGAAGGGCAACTCGCGGCTGCCCGGTTCGTCCGTCCGCCACCTGGCCAGCGCCAGCACGTCATCCTCGCTGACGGTGACGCCGTCGTGGCGGCGCAGCAGGTTTTCCAGAAGTACCTTGATGGAGAAGGGGAGCCGGCTGATGTCCGCCAGCCGCTGCTCCTGGAGGCGCGCCAGCCGGTAGTAGGCGACAGGGCCGGCGGATGTCTGCAAGGAGCTCAGCGCGCCGAAGGGATTGTTTCGTGGTTCCACTGTTCTTTCCGTTCTTGCCCGGCGCTGGCCAGACATGGTTTCGCCGGCCGGGGCCCGCAGCCGGCTGTTTTACCCTATGGACGGGTGAAGCCTGGAGCCGCTCTCTGCTTACGAGAACCGCTTCAGGTACGTTTCTAGGTCGAACTGCTGCTTCTCGGGCTCGAACTCCCGGGACGTCCGCTCGAAGACGGGGCGGTCCTCCTCGTAGAAGACCCCCAGGTGCACCTTCTCCTCGGTGAGGGCCATGCCGATGGCGGTCTTCAGGTCGTGGCGGTCCCAGTCCTCGGGCAGGTCGGTCACATGCTCGTCGTAGAAGTCGTAGGTGTTGAAGAACTCGGCGCAGGGGCTCTGCACGTGCACAAAGGAGAACCCCTGGTGCTGTATCCCCTGCACGATGAGCTGGGTGAGCTCGTTGGGGCGGGCCGAGTAGCCCCGGGCCACATAGGTCGCGCCGTTGCTCAGCGCGAACAGCACCGCGTTCATCGGCTTCGTGATGACACCGTAGGGGGTCGATTTGCTCTTGTGGCCGACGAAGGAGGTGGGGGACGACTGCGCCTTGGTCAGGCCGTAGGTCTGGTTGTCCATCATCACGCAGGTCAGGTCGACGTTGCGGGCCGCCGCGTGCGGGAAGTGCCCGGCCCCGATGGCCATCAGGTCGCCATCGCCGCCCATGGCCAGCACGGTCAGGTCGGGGTTGGCCAGCTTGACGCCGGTGGCGATGGGCAGGGAGCGCCCGTGCACGCCGTGAAAGCCGAAGGTGCTCATGAAGTAGGGCGTGCGGCTGGAGCAGCCGATGCCGGAGACCACGACGACGTCTTTCTTGGGCAACTGCAACTGGGCCAGCGCCTTATACGTCGCGCTGAGAACGCCGAAGTCGCCGCAACCGGGGCACCAGACCGGCTTGTCGCCGCTCTTATAGTCCTTAATCGTAAGGACTTCCGCCTCGGCCAGCGGGGCGACCTTGGCGCCATCAGGCATGGTTCAGTACCTCCTCGATCTTGGCGAAGACCTCCCCGGGCGTGAACGGCAGGCCGCCGATCTTGTTGAGCCGCAGGGGCCGGATCCCCAGCGTCGCCGCCAGGTGGTGCGCGAACTGCCCCTGGTAGTTCACCTCCGGCACCATGACCTGCTGGCAAGAGCCGATGAACTCCCGCAGCCGCTGCTCAGGCAGCGGGTTGAGCACCCGTGGGTGCATAGCCGCCACCTTGTACCCCTTGGCCAGGGCCCGGTCCACCGCCTCGCGAATGGAACCCTGCGTCGCCCCCCAGCCGATGATGCCCAGGTCGGCCTTCGCCTCCCCGTAGCGGGGCGCCAGCTCCTCATTGTCGATCTCGGCGCGGGCCGCTGCCAGCTTGGCAAAGCGCTTGGCCGTCATCGCCTCGTGCGTGGCGGGCGACAGGCGGGGGTGGCCGCGTTCGTCGTGCTCCAGTCCCGTGGCCACGTAAGGGTGGGCGTCCAGGCCGGGGACGGCCATGGGCGACACGCCGTTATCGTTCAGCTGATAGCGCAGGTATTCGTCAGGTTCGACGCCGTTGGGCCGCTGGCGCTGCATAACCAGCCCGCTCAGCCGCTCCGTGTCCACCTTCTCGATCGTCTCGGTCCGGTGGGAGAGGGACTGGTCGGACAGAATGATCACCGGGCACTGGTACTTCTCCGCCAGGCCGAAGGCCAGAACGGTGACCCGGAAGCAGTTCTGGACGGATCCGGGTGCCACGACGATGCGGGGGAAGTCGCCGTGGCCGCCGTACAGCGCCTGGAACAGGTCCCCCTGCTCCAGTTTGGTGGGCATCCCCGTGCTGGGGCCCGACCGCTGCGCATCGACGATGACCACCGGTATCTCGGCCATGGACGACAGCCCCAGCAGCTCCGTCATCAGGGAGAAGCCCGGGCCGGAAGTGGCCGTCATCGCCTTCACGCCGGCGTACGAGGCGCCGATGACCGAGGCCAGGGCCGCCATCTCGTCCTCGGCCTGCAGGCAGACTCCCCCCAAGCGGGGCAACTGGGCAGCCATCGTCTCCAGGATGTCGGAGGCGGGCGTGATGGGGTAGCCCGCGAAGTAACGGCAGCCGGCGTACAGCGCCCCGGCCGTGATGGCGTCGTTGCCGCTCATCACCAGCCGGGTCACGTGGTCGGCCGTGCCCAGCCAG
>JACPQO010000115.1 GCA_016190405.1 Chloroflexota bacterium
CTACCTGGTGGAGACCTACGGCCAGGCCAACTTCGCCCAGCTCTTCGCTGAGATCAAGGCGGGGAACACCACCGACGACGCCCTGAACGCGGTCTACGGCTTCGATCAGGATGGGCTCGAGAACGAGTGGCGGGCCAGCCACGGGCTGCCCCCCCGCGAGACGCCGCCGCCCCGCGAAGAAGTGCTGCCCACGGCGCCCGCCTCTGGCGCTCCTGGCCCGGCCTCGCAACAGGGCGACGGCGGCACCTCCATCGGGGTAGTCGTGGCCCTCGTCCTGGGCACGCTGGCCCTGGCGGCTGTCGTGGCCCTGGCCGGGCTGACCCTGGCCCGCCGCTTTCGCTGACCCAGCATCTCGCCCTCCCGCGCGGCCCCTTTCCGCTCATGGTGAGGTTCTCGTACCATGAGCGGAGCCACGGCGCCGCCCCTTCGCGAAGGGATCTGGGGAGGGGCAGGCGTTCCTGCGTCCGGCCGTCTCCCGCCTGCGCTAGGGGATGATCAGCCCGCTGTTGGTCAGCCCAGTTTCAGGCCGGGGAAGTATGTGCTGTAATATCCCCCGTCCCTCGTCAGCAGCTGGTCGGCTTGCACGGCGGCATGTGCTCCGATGACGAAGTCAGCGACCACATGCTGCCGAGGCTGGACGCTCGCTCCGCAGTCTTTGCAGCGGACATCCTGTGTGGATCCGCACTGGGGGCAGGCGAGCGCAGGCCGCCGGCGGATGTACTCGCTCCAGGCCCTGCCCGCCCGGTACAGCGCCCCGGCCCTCGACGGCTCCAGCCGAAGGCCGGTGTCGGCAAGGAAGCCATCGAGATCCTCCTGCTCGGCGAAGTGGGCCGCGAGCTCGGCGTACACGGGGTCGCTGATGACGACGGCGCCCCCGCGCACCGCCTCGGCCAGCGCCCGCTCGGACTCGTCGCCGTGGGGCGCGTCGGGGATGAGGACGTCGAGCAGGATGTTCGTGTCGACGGCGGTGATCATTCGCCGCGCATCTGGTCGACGAGCTCGTCGGGGTCGCGGCCGGTCAGGCCCTTGAGGTAGCCGCGGTACTTCTTGAAGGGAGAGGCGGTGACCCGCTTCTGGACGCGGAAGCCGGAGCGGTCCTCGACGAACTCGATCTCGTCGCCGGGCCGGAGACCGAGGCGCTGCCGCACGTCCTTGGGGATCGTGACCTGGCCCTTAGTGGTGACCTTCGTCTTTGGCATGCCGTGTCTTCCCTTGTGTGTAAGGAGTCATATTCCTACCTTATTGTAAGGAATAGGCTTTCGGGACGCAAGATCGCGGCGGCTGCGCTACGGGATGATGAGCCCGCTGCCGCGCTGCTGGCCCGGCGTGTTGTCGCCCTGAGCGGTGACCACGCCCGCAGCGGGCGAGAATGGAACTTCGCGAAGGATCTGGGGAGGGGCAGACGATCGTGCGTCGGGCCGTGACCCCCGCGGACGCCATAGACGGCTGCGCTAAGGGATGATGAGCCCGCTGCCGCGCTGCTGGCCCCGCTGAGGGGGCTCCTCCTCGGGGGCCGCCGGGGAGGTGGGCCCGCCGGCGTCCGGCGGCTCCTCCACCGACGACTGGACCGCCTTCATCACCTGTTCCACCAGGACGCGCTCCTGCACCATGCCCGGTATGGCCACCCTATCGTCGATGACGGTGAGGGGAACGGCCCGCACGCCGTACCGCTGCGCCAGTTCCGGGAACTCGTTCACCTCTATGACCTCGGCGCTGACCTTGGGGTTCACCAGCGCCATCTGATAGGCGGCACGCGCCATCTGCGGGCAATACGGTCAGGTGGGGGTCACGAAAACCCGGACCGTCACCTTCTCCTTGAGTTTGACCAAGGCCTTGACCGACTCTTTCGAGAGCAGGGTCTCCCCGCGCGAGATATCCGTCAGCGACTCGATGAAGCTGGGGAACTCGCTGCCGCCCGGCAGGCCGTAGAACTTGAAAGCCGCCCCGTCGCGCCCGCGGAGCACGGTGGCCGGTATGCGCTCGATGCCGAACTTCCGGCGCTCTTCGCCGGCCTCCTCCCAGATGTGGACGCGCAGGCTGATCAGGTCGCTGAGCGAGGCCAGCTCTTGCAGCATCTCGCGGGCCGGCTTGCAGTACGCGCACGGCTTGCGGCCGGGGATCACCAGCTCCAGCTCTCGTTCCGTGAAGAAGTCGATCTTCACGGGCCCTGTGAGCTCCTGGGCGAACTTCTGCCGGACGAGCTCCTGGTCCTTGAGGGGGATCACGGCGGCTCCTGGCGGTTCCGGGTCTGGCTCCACACGAGGAGCATCCGCTGCAGGGCCGTAGCCCAGGACAGCACGGCGAGGATCCACAGCATGGGGGTGACCTGGTCTATTATAAGGCCCACCCCCAGCAGCAGCACCCGCTCGGCGCGCGTAAACAGCCCTTCCCGCAGCTTGAGGCCGATGATCTCGGCGCGGGCGCGGACGTAGCTGACCAGCACGGAGCCCACGACGGCGGCGAAGGCCAGCAGCTCTTCCGTGCGGCCGCCCCGGTCGCTGAAGTAGTACAGGATGCCGAACAGGACGGCGGCCTCGGAGATGCGGTCCACGACGGCGTCGAAGACGGAACCGAAGTCGGTGGCCTGGCCGGTGGCGCGGGCCAGGGCGCCGTCCAGCATATCCAGCGAACTGGCGGCCAGGACCACCAAGCCGGCGGCCAGGAAGTCGCCGCGCGCGGCCAGGACGGCGGCCCCGACGTTCCCCAGCCCTCCCAGGATCGTCAGGTGGTTGGGCCTGACGCCCAGCCTGGCCAGGGGGTTAACGATGGGGTCAGTGAGGCGCCGTGGTATGGACCTGGGCAGCAGCGAGAACATCTAGCGGTCCGGGCTCTTCGGGGCAACACCGCGGCCATTCATCACGCGCTGGTAGTAGTCCAGGATCTCGCCGGAGACGCGGTCCCAGCTATAGCGCAGGGCCGTGGCGCTTCCCCGCTTGCCCATCTCGCCGCCCAGCTCCTCGTCGCAGAGCAGCCGCTTGAGGGCGGCGCTGAGCCCTTCGCTGTCGCGCGGGGGCACCAGCAGCCCCTCCTGGCCGTCGGTCAGGACATCGGCGAACCCCTCGATGTCGGAGCCCACGATGGGGATACCCGCCGCCATCGCCTCCAGAAGCACGATGCCCTGGCTCTCGGCGCCGGTGTTCGGGGCGCAGTAGACGTGGGCGGTCTTGAAATAGCGCGGCTTCTCCTCGTCGGGCACGTAACCGGCGAAGACCACGTCGCGGAGGCCTTTGCGCTCGACATAACGCTCGCAGGCGGGCCGCAGCCCTCCGTCGCCGCCGACCACGATGAGTCGGGTGTCCGGCATCTCCTCCTTCAATTGGGCGTAGGCCTCCAGCAGGAACGGCAGCCCCTTTCGCTTCTCCAGCCGGCCCAGGAAAAGAATGTTGCGCTTGCCGTCGGCATACTCCGGTAAGGGAGAGGCCTGCGCGAAGAACGAGCAGTCGACCCCGTTGGGGATGATGCGGTAGCGGTCGGGAAAGTAGCGGCCGATCATGCGCAGGGCCGGCCGGGAGACGGCGATACGGCCGTGGAGGTGGGACCACCAGGGCTTGATGATGAAGCGCGAGTAGGCGTAGAGACGGCTGCCGCCCTCGCGGGTGGCGTGAAAGGTGGCCACGTTGATGGCGCGCGAGTAGCGGACGAACTGGAAGGGGAGCAGGGGCATGAACGGCTCATGGATGTGGACAATGTCGAAACCCTCGCTGGCCAGGACGCGCTTGACCCGGGGACCTAAATCGTATGAGAGCGAGACGTTGGCTACGGAGCCGCTGGCCGGCAGGCCGATGACGCTCTCCCCGATGACCGTCAGGTACTCGCAATCGTGGCCCCCCGGGCGCGACGAAGGGGCGATGATCCGCACCGAGTGGCCGGCGCGAATGAGCTGAGCAGCCAGGGGCCGCACGTGGCTGTTGACGCCCCCGGGGACGGCCCAGTCGTAGGGGGAGACCAGAGCGATCTTCATTGCCGGTGAAAGATGCGCTTTACGAAGCTGGCCGCCGTGGGGCCCCATCCCATCCGGCGCGGGGTGATGGTGAGCCCGCGCCAGGTCTGGCGGAGCACCTGGCCCGGCCCGATCTGGAGCAGCGTGGGGTGGCGACCGTTCACGCCGGCGGTGGTCCGCTCCAGGATGGCCCGCCGCAGTTCCTCTGCTGTCTGGCCGGGGAACTCGGTGTAAGCGCTACCAACGGCCCTCAGGAAGTGGGCGTCGCTGCCCCCCACCTCGGCCAGGTGAAAGCAGCGCCGGTTTAGCTCCAGGGCTTTCCGCACGCCCATACGGCCCCCCGGCGACTGGTTGGCCGCCTCTATGCCGTCGAGATAGACGCCATCGCGGGGTGTGTCGACGATCCGCTGAATTAATCGCTGGCCCAGGCTGCGGGTGAGCCAGTTCATGGGGTGCGGGACGATGCACAGCCCGCCCTGGCGGTGAACGGCCTCCAGCGCCTCCGCCAGCGGCCGCAGGCCGGGCACGGGTTCTTCCACGAACAGGGCCAGCAGGTGGCCCTCGATGGTCGTCACCTCGATCCCCGGCACCACCTGGAAGCGGTAACGGCCCCTGGCCCAGGCCTCGCGCGCCGCCCAGCCGCCTCGGATGTCGTCGTGGTCCGTTACGGCGATGACGTCCAGGTCGGTGCTGGACTCCACGTAGTCCAGCAGCTCTGGCACTCCAGCCATGCCGTCGCCCAGGGCCGTGTGGACGTGCAGGTCGGCCTTGCCGCGGGTCCCCTCGGTCACGCTTTCCTCCCCGCGGGCGGCGCCGCCTCCGGCACTGGCTCAGGGGCGTCCCATATCTTCTCCAGCACCGCCCACTGGCCCGGATCGGCGCGCAGCCGACGTTCGAGTCGCTCCAGGTACTTCAGGGTGCCCAGGCGGACATCCCGTTCCCAGTCCCCCGTGCGCTCCAGTTCCAGCGGCTCCTCTACGTCGACCTCGATGATGTACGTGTTCCGGCGGGCGCTGAAGGAGGGGATGAGGGTGGCGCCGGTGCGCAGAGCGACCTCTATCGGGCCTGTTGGCATAAGGGTCTCGACGCCACAGAAGGGGAGACGGGCCTTGGGTCCCTCGATATCGCGGTCCCCCATGAGCGCCACGACACCGCCGCTCCGCAGGGTCTGCATCACTCGTCTCACGCCCCCCACGCCAACGGGAACGAAGGTGTGCCCCTTGCTGGACCGCAGCCGGTCCACCAGCGCTGACAAACGCCTCGGCTTGACAGGCTCGGTGAGGGCGACGACCCGCACTCCCATGGGGATCAGCCCCTGTCCGGCCAGCTCCGGGTTGCCGCAGTGGGCGCTGAGGATGACGACGCCGTTGCCGGCCTTGGCCGCCGGAGCCAGGATTTCGTGGAACCCGTGGAAGGCGAACCGCTGCCGGAAGAACTCGTCGATGTCCATGTGCGGCATCCGTACGAGGTCGGCGTAGTACAGAGCTACGTTGCGAATCACCTGGCGGGCGGCGGCACGAAGCTCGCTCTTCGTCGCGTCCGCTGGCATGACGTGCCGCAGGTTGTCCCAGACGTTGTGGCGCAACTTGGGGATGAGGACGTAGATCAGGTCCGCGATGAAGCTGACCAGGCGGTAAAGGATGGGCAGTGGCAACCGTCCCAGAGTATGCAGCGCTATGACGAACAGCGCGAATTTCAGCATGGCGTGGCGCCTAACCGGCTGGCGGGCCGCCATTCTTGCCTGCTATGTACTCCTCGGTCAGGATGCGGGCCTGCTCGTCGGTGAACTGGCGCGGCGGCGATTTCATGAAATAGGCGCTGGGGCCCACCAGCGCCCCGGCCAGGCCGCGATCCAACGCCAGCTTGCAGCAGCGGACGGCATCGATGACCACGCCGGCCGAATTGGGGCTATCCCACACCTCCAGCTTGGCTTCCAGGTTCAACGGCACGTCGCCGAAAGCGGTGCCTTCCATCCGGATGTAGCACCACTTGCGGTCCTGCAACC
>JACPQO010000116.1 GCA_016190405.1 Chloroflexota bacterium
GCTGAAGACGGTCACCTCCAGCTCCGGCCGCACCAGCTTGAGGCCGAAGGCGAAGGGGATGGCCCGGCCGTGGGTGGTGTGGAAGGAGTCGACCTTCATATAGCCGGCCACCCGCCCGGTGCAGCCGATGCCCGAGACGCAGACGTGCCTCTCCAGGGGGATGCCCGAGGCAAGCATCGCCTTGGCATAGCACTGGGTGACGATGCCCAGGCCGCAGCCGGGGCACCAGATGTGAGGCAGCCGGTCGGCGCGCAGGAGGCCGTCCAGGGGGTGCTCCTTGACGAAGATCTCGCCGCTCATGAGGCAGCCTCGATGATGGAACGCAGGATGGTCTCGGGGGCGATCATGGCGCCGCCGGCGTGGGTGACCCAGACGGCGGGCCGGCGGGTGTGGCGCTCCATCTCGCGGGCCATCTGGCCCAGGTTCATCTCCGCCACCACGAAGCGGCGGATGCGGTTGGCCAGCTCGCGCACCCTGCCCTGGGGGAACGGCCAGAGGGTTATCAAGCGCAGGAGGCCGGCCTTGATACCACGCTCGCGGGCGGCCAGGACAGCCCGGCGGGCCGAGCGGGCGGTGGCCCCGTAGGCCACCACCAGAACGTTGGCGTCCTCCGTCAGCAGCTCCTCCGTAAGGGTGATGTCACGAGCATGGACCAGCACCTTGCGGCTGAGGCGGCGCACCAGCCGGTCGTGGATCAGGGGGTCGCCGGCGGGATAGCCGCGCTCGTCGTGGGTGAGGCCGGTGACGTGCACTGCGTAGCCATCGCCGGCGCGGGGCATGGGCGGCACCAGGTCCTTGTCAGGGGCGTAGGGGAGCCAGCCGTTAGCGGGCGCCGGCGGGCGCTTGCGGTCGGTCAGCTCCAGTTCGTCCGGGGCCGGTATGGTGACGCGCTCGGTCATGTGGCCGACGACCTCGTCGGCCATGACGAAGACGGGCATGCGGTAGCGCTCGGCGGCGTTGAAGGCCTTGATGGTGAGGTCGAACATCTCCTGGGGCGACCAGGGGGAGTAGGCGATGGGCTCGAAGTCGCCGTGGGAGCCCCATTTGGCCTGCATGACATCGGCCTGGCTGACCAGGGTGGGGAGGCCGGTGGAAGGGCCGCCGCGCTGGACGTCGACGATGACGCAGGGGGTCTCGGTCATGACGCCGAGGCCGAAGTTCTCCATCATGAGGGTGAAGCCAGGGCCGGAGGTGGCGGTCATGGCCTTGGCGCCGGTCCAGGAGGCGCCCAGGATGGCGGCCATGGAGGCCAGCTCGTCCTCCATCTGGACGTAGCAGCCACCCAGGCGGGGCAGGCGCTGGGCCAGCCGCTCAGCGATCTCCGTGGAGGGAGTGATGGGATAGCCGGCGAAGAACGTGCAGCCGGCGGCCAGGGCGCCCTCGGCGCAGGCCAGGTCGACGTTCATGAAGTGCTGGCCGGTGAGGACGCGGCCAGGCGGGCGGGCGTCCGAGCGCTGGGCCTGCTCCTTCTTGGCGGTGACCATCACACTTCCTCGGTGTAGATGGCGAACTCGGGGCAGATGAGCTTGCAGAAGGTGCAGTTGACGCAGGCGCCTTCCTTGCCCGGGGCCACCACGGGGTAGTGGTAGCCCTTGGCGTTCATCTTCTCGGACTCGGCCAGGACCTTCTCGGGGCAGAAGTCGATGCAGAACTTGCAGCCCTTGCAGCGCTCGGGGATGACGAAGACCTGGCCAATGGGAACGGGGACAGTGTCGGCGTCGAGCGGTCTGCGAACCAGTGTTCCCGACATAATAAAGCCCCGCTGGGCGGTAGCCCGATCCAACGGGGGCGGCAGATTGCACTAACCCTCATTTAGGATAGGGCGCGGCGGCAGCGCATGTCTGTCGGGTAAAGTGCCAATCGGTGTGGGGTATCGCCTGACAAGGGGGGCCAACTGGCAAAGAGCGGAGACGAACCGGAGCCGCGGGCGGGACTGGACCTGAAACAACGGCCCGGATCCCTGCTAAAATGGGGCCGATGGCGGAACGGGGTCTAGATGCCTGCCCGAAGGCCGCCGCCTTCCGGCGCACCCAGCCAGTCCAAATGCGTACCGTTGCCGGCTCAGCCACAGTAGCGGTTAACGTATTCGTTTCCAATCCACTCGACCTGGGTGAATGGCTCATTCTCCTCGATGCCGGACTCGGACTATGCTCTAATGGTAGTTGGACACGACGCGTATGAGCAGGTTGGGATATCTAAGAGACCGGATCGTGAAGCTGCTCGGCGACCGGGCCGAGCTTGAGAGGGGAGAAGCTGCGCGAATTGCCAGGGCTGTGGGCTGCAGTCGAGAGCGGGTGCGACAGGTCATGCGAGACCTCGGGATAACCTCTAAACCTCCCATCGCGCCGGAATCATGTGTCGGTTGTGGGAAGCCCATGCTATACGCCAAGACCCGCCTCTGTCGGACCTGCCGACAAGCCGCCTTCGTGACCTTGACATGTGCCAATTGCGGCAGGAGCTTTCAGCGCCGTCGCAGCTTGCACGACGCCTATCTCAGGCGGACTGTCGTGCGCAAGAGGACCGGCCCAGCCTGTAGCAAGAAATGCAGCGCCAAGGTCCAGAGGCCCTGCTCGTGGTGTGGGCAGGCCGTCTGGCGCTGGCCAAATAGCCTTGGGAAGCAGGCGTTCTGCGGTCCCCCGCGCTCATGTTCTCGAGAGGCGGGAAGCGCACTCGCCTCCATGTTCTGGCGATACCTCACACCCGAGCTGTTCCCCATGAAGACCCACCTGGAAGCGATAGGGCAGTTGCGAATGAGAATCAAAGAAAGACGGCCCCCGCGAAGGGCGTGAGGGCCAACGCCCATAGTGACGCCACGAACTCGATTAGACACGATTTGCGGCACACGGCGGCGACGCTGCTACTCGGTCAGAACGTCAACGTCAGGTGGTCAGCGAAATGCTAGGCCGTAGCCAGATCGCCGTCACCCTTGATCTGTACAGCCACGTCAGGCCGGCCATGCAGCGGCGGGCTGTAGAGGCGCTGGAAGCCGTGCTTTCGGGGTAGTATTCCGCCGGGTTGCTACGCGCGTTGCTACACTCGCGGCCAGAATCTACCAGTGTTCGTGCTCAGTGGTAGATTTCCCAGATACGAAATCGTGGAGCCCCGGGCCGGACTCGAACCGGCGACCTACGGTTTAGGAAACCGCCGCTCTATCCACTGAGCTACCGGGGCGCCCGGGCTCGCAATTCAAAACTGGCAACTCTAAACTCGTCGCTCGTTCGGCGAGTTTAGAGTTTCGTCGTTCGACGAAAGAAACTGGTGGAGATAGCGGGGCTCGAACCCGCAACCTCGGCGCTGCGAACGCCGCGCTCTCCCAATTGAGCTATATCCCCACCCGTTCGATTATAGCGCAGGGGCGTCGAAGGGCGTCAAGGAAATAGAGCATAGAGCAAAGAGCATAGAGTAGGCGGCGCTAACTTTTGCGCCGGGTGGGCAGGAGGCCCGGCACGACCTCAACGGTCATGGTGCCGCTGTCCAGGTCTACCTCCTTGACGACATCCTCGATGGCCGGGATGAGCACTTCGCCCAGGGGGCCTTCGACCACGAATACGTCGTTACCGGGGGTGGTGAGGACACGCACCACGCGGCCCAGCGGCTCGCCCTCGGTGCTGCGGACGGACAGGCCGATGAGCTGGAAGCGGTAGTACTCGCCTTCAGCCAGGGGCGCCAGGTCGCCTTCCGTGAGCGAAAGGTACTCGCCGCGCAGGGTGTCCGCCGCTTGGCGGTCGTCGATGCCGGACAGCTTGAGGCAGAGGAAGCGGCCGCGGCGGCGTAGGCGCTCGATGGCTATGGTGCGGCCGGCGACAGCAACGCTACGGCCGGGGAGCAGGGGGTCAGGCGGGCCGGCCAGCGGCTCGACCTTGAGGTCGCCGCGGAAACCCCAGGGAGCGAGAACGCGGCCGACGGCCACATAGCCGGGGGCCACGTCGTTCATGCGCGGGCGGCGTCAGCCCGGCCTGTCAGCAGGCGCAGGCGGGCGCTCGCCGATCTCGAGGATGGCTCTGGCCCCCCGGCGGATGGCGGCTACCTTGAGCAGGGTGCGCATGGCGTTGGCGATGCGGCCCTGCTTGCCGATTACCTTGCCCATATCGGACTCGGCGACTGTGAGGTGGAACACGAGGTGGTCGCCGGCGTCCTCCTCCGACACGACTACTTCATCCGGGTAATCGACGATGGCGCGGGCGATGAATTCGATGAGCTCTTTCATGGGGTTACTCCGTGGCCTCGGGTTGCTCCTGTGGTTCGTCCGCGACCGGTGCGGGTGCGGTCTCTTCAGCGGTCTCCGGCGCTGCTGGCTGGTCGACTGCCGCCGGCTCCTTGGCCTCGGCTGCTGGAGGCGCCTCGGGCGCGGCGGCCGGCGGCGAGGCCGGGGTCACGGCCGCGGCCGGCTCCCGCGCGGCTTTGGCGGCCCTGGCTTTCGGCTTGGGGGCAGCGGGTTCGGCGCGGTAGACGACCGGCTGCAAGCCGGCCTTCTCCATAACCCCCAGGCGGCTGAGGAGCTTGGCTACCGTCTGCGAGGGCTGCGCCCCCTTCTGCAGCCAGTGCACGGCCTCCTCCTCCTTGACCACAAGGGTGGCCGGATCTGTCAGGGGGTTATAGTGGCCGATAATCTTGAGGAAGGCCCCGTCCCGGGGCGACCGCGAGTCTGCCACTACCAGGCGGTAGGCGGGCTGCTTCTTCTTACCTACTCGAGTAAGGCGGATGCGTAGCAATAAGCACCTCCGTTGCGCGGTTAGGGTTCATCGGCTACCGGAGGAACGGCGAGATTCTGGTGCCGCGGCCGGTGCTGATCATCTGCATGATGCGTTTGGCTTCTCGAAACTGCTTGAGGACCCGGTTCACGTCGGCGGGGGTGGTGCCGCTGCCTTGGGCGATGCGGCGGCGCCGGCTGCCGTCGATGATCTCGGGGTCGCGGCGCTCGTCGCGGGTCATGGAGTAGATAATAGCCTCCACGTGCTTGAAGAAGCTCTCGTCCATCTCCTCCACGTTGAGCCGGCTCTTGATCTGGGAGAGCCCCGGGATAAGGCCCACGAGCTGGCTGAGCGGCCCCATGCGCTTGATGCGCTGGTACTGCTGGAGGAAGTCGTCCAGGGTGAGGGCGCCCTTCTTCATGCGCTGGGTCAGGGACTCCACGTCCTCGTCCTCCAGCTCCTCCTTGGCCTTTTCGATGAGGGTGAGGAGGTCGCCCA
>JACPQO010000117.1 GCA_016190405.1 Chloroflexota bacterium
CAGTACTACTTCGGCGGCGACCTGGACCGCGACCGCAACGCCCAGGCCTTCCGGCGTCTGGAGCGGGACCTGAAGCGGACATTCCCCTCCCTGAAGGGCGCCCGTATCGAGTACCGCTGGGGTGGCCCGGTGTCGCTGCCGCTGGACTTCTTCCCCGCCATGGGCTACCTGGGCAGCGACAAGCGGGTGGCCTACTCGCTGGGCTGCGTGGGCCACGGCGTGGCCCTGATGAACATGGCCGGGCAGATCATGCGCGACCTGGTACTGGAGCGGGAGTCCGAGTTCACGCAGCTCTTCTTCGTGAACCGCAGGCTGATCCCGCTGCCGCCGGAGCCGCTGCGCTTCGCCTTGGGCGAGGGGCTGCGCTACGTGTTCAAGGCCCAGGACGCCTGGGAGGCCCGCCGCGCGGCCGCAACGGCGGGCGTGGCCGGCGGCTAGCGGCGGGCGGCAGAAGGCGGGCATCAAGAGCCGGCGCCGGTCAATAAATCGAAAAGTTGAGGGGAAACCTGGGTTAACGGCCTTGCCTGGCGGCCTGCGCCCTGATATACTCCCCCCACGAAACCGCTTAAGGTGGGAGGGATCCAGTGGTAGTGGTGACTAGTTTTCCCAAGTGCCAGAAGTGCGAGCTGGGCGACCTTGTGCCTCTTTCCGACTTTGGCAGCCAGGGGGCAGCCATCTACTTCAAGGCCTGGGCCTGCACCAATCCCTCGTGTGGGTTCAACATAAAGATCCGCAACGGAGATCTGTACATCGATGAGCCGATCTCCAGCGGAGCTATGCACACCCCACGCATACGCGCCTGACTCCAGGCCGCGCGTCCCCGAGCCCCCATCAGCGGGGCTCGCAGTTTCTAACGGCCGGCATGCCCCGCGCCGTCGCAGTCGCGAACTCCCCGCGTCTGATGGATAACGTTCCGTTTATTCGTGGTTGGAAGGTGGTAGGCCCCACCGCAGCTTGAAAGCTGCGGTATCGATTGGAGTTGATGCCCCACCATTCATGGTGGGGTATGGATAATCCCAAGCTTGCGCCACCCAGACAGCGGCATTTAAGATTCTGGGGAAACGTCGGCCCCGCGGCGACGTTATTCATCTTCGGAAGCGTTATTGCCCGTCATGGCCCAGATACAGACCGTTAGGCGACACGCCCTGAACACGACCCCCGGGGTCGTCGAAATGGGCGCGTCCCTGGCCAACTTTTGGCGCCGCCGCGACCTCCTCTGGCACATGACGGTGCGCCACCTGCGCGGCCAGTACAAGCAGTCCGTGCTGGGGTTCGCCTGGGCCTTCGTCAACCCCCTCAGCCAGATGCTCATCCTCAGCTTCGTCTTCTCGACTCTTCTGCGCGTACCGGTGGGCGACGTGCCTTACCCCCTGTTCGTGCTGGTGGGGCTACTCCCCTGGATCTTCTTCTCTACCGCCCTCGCTTCCGCCACCGACAGCGTGGTGGGGGCGGCCAGCCTGGTCACCAAGGTCTACTTCCCGCGCGAGGTGCTGCCCACGGCGGCCGTGTTCACCAAGGTTGTGGACCTGGGCTTCGGCCTCATCGTCCTCGCCGGCCTGATGGTCTACTACGGCGACCCGCCGGAGCTGACCTCCTGGTGGATACCGGTCCTGTTCCTCATCCAGATGATCTTCACCCTGGGGCTGGCTTACCCGCTGGCGGCCCTCAACCTCTTCTTCCACGACGTGCGCTTCCTGGTGGGCGTCGTCCTCACCATGTGGTTCTACGTCACGCCCGTCATCTACTCCGTGGACTACATACCATCCAAGTACCACTTCCTGTTCGACCTGAACCCCAACTCGCTCTTCATCAACGCCTACCGGCGGGTGCTCCTGCACGGCGAGAGCCCGGGCCTGGACAAGGTGCTACTGGGCCTGGCCATTGCCACGGCCACCTTCGTCATCGGCTACTACCTGTTCAAGAGAATGGAGCCGGGGTTTGCCGACCGCATTTGAGATCAAGGAGATCGAGCTCTCCCACGTCAGCAAGCGCTTCCAGCTGCAGGAGGGGCGGACTCTGCGCGAGTTCGTGCCGCTGCTGTTCAAGGGGCAGGCCTGGTCGGAGCCGTTCTACGCCCTGCGCGACGTCTCCTTCTCCATCGGGCGCGGCGAGACGGTGGGCATCATCGGCCGCAACGGCAGCGGCAAGAGCACGATCCTCAAGCTCATCGCCGGCGTCATGGCCCCCACGGAAGGCGAGGTGCGCGTGGCCGGGCGCGTATCGCCCCTCATCGAGCTGGGGGCCGGCTTTCACCCCGACCTCACGGGCCGCGAGAACGTCCACCTCAACGCCTCGATCCTGGGCATGCCGGCGCGGGAGATCCGCGCGCAGTTCGATAACATCGTGGACTTCGCAGAGCTGTGGGACTTCATCGATACGCCGGTCAAGCGCTACTCCTCGGGCATGTACATTCGCCTGGGGTTCTCGGTGGCGGTCCACAGCAACCCCGACGTCTTCCTCGTGGACGAGGTGCTGTCGGTGGGCGACGCCTCCTTCCAGGAGAAGTGCCTGGCCAAGATGCAGGAGTTTCGCGACCGCGGCACGACCATCGTCGTCGTGTCCCACAGCATGGACCTGGTGCGCGGCTTCTGCCAGCGGGCGATGATCCTGGACGGCGGCCATATCGTGGCCGACGGCTCTCCCGACGATGCCGTCTCCTTTTACACGGAGCGCATCGTCCACGGCAAGGTCGCCGAGCCCATTTAGGGCGCAGCAAGCGGAGGGGGTAAGATGGTAGCGAGGGCTCACATGAACATCGAGCAGCTGAAGAAGAAACACCAAGGGGAATGGCTGGCCATTGTCGTTGAGAGGGACGCTGTTGCTGAGCCGAGGGAGGGACAACTGATATATCATTCCAGGGACAGGGAGGTTGTCTGGGGGAAGATCAGCGAAGACAAGAGGAGAATCTATGTGACGTTCGCCGGGCCTCTGATCGAAGAGGGCAAAGGGATCGCCTTTCATGGAGCTTAGGCCGGAAGACCCGGCGATCATCTTGCCGGTCGAGCTCTTCGGTCGAGGCACGTCCAGAATCATCGATATGGCTTTGGACACAGGGGCCACCTGGGTGCTGATTCCTCGGCGATCGCCGAAGCTTTAGGTTACGACCCCGCTGCGTCCAGGCGAACGGTTGAGGTCACGACGGTGAGCACGGTGGAGGTGGCGCCGGTCATCACTGTCCAGGCCGTGAGAGCCTTAGGCTTCCAAGTGGAGAATGTGGACATGCTTTGCCACGACCTGCCCCCGGCGAGCAGGGTGCAAGGTCTGCTGGGCCTATCGTTCCTCAAGAACTTCGATGTGGACCTGCACTTCAAGCGGAGGGTGCTGGAACTCCGAGATCCTTAGCCCAGGCGGGCCGGTGCGGGCGCAGCAAGCCGCGCCCCTACAGGTTGATTGGGTTGTCCGGATCGTCGCGCCAGTTGAGGGGATTGTCGCGGATGTACTGGCGGACACGGTTCAACTCCTCGTCACCGCCGGATGACGTGCTCGTAGTAGTTGCGCTGCCAGAAGGGCAGGCCGACCCGATTCAGGGTTTCATTGGCTTTTATAGCCGACAGCGATTTGAAGGCGAGAACCACCTCGCCTAACGTGGGCCGTACAGGCTTCGTAGGGGCGCGGCTTGCTGCGCCCTCGCGGCTTGCTGCGTCGTCGCCGCCGAGAAGGATGATGCCGTGCACATGGTTGGGCATGATCACGAACTCGTCCAGGGCCACCGTGGGGAAACGGCCGGGCAGCTCGCGCCACGCCTGCAGGACGACTGCGCGGACTGCCGGGGTCTCGAGAAGCAGGTCGCGATTGTGGGTGCACACGGTCACAAAGTACGCACCGGGCTGCGCATAGTCGTATCCAGGGAGGCGAATGGACCGGCGGTGATGGATGGCGGGGCTATATCTCATGGCGCTGGGTAATGATACAGCAGATCAGCGAGGGCGCAGCAAGCCGCCCAGGCGGGCCGGCGCGGGCGCAGCGAGCCGCGCCCCTACAGGTGGCATCGTGCGCCCGTTGCCGCGCACGGCTTGATTGCGCCCCCCGTGGGCGTATAATGGGGCCACGCTGACGGCGACACGCCGAGAGAGGGGGCGACGATGCGATACGTGGCCTCAGCGCCAACAAGATCGATATCTTCGACGTGAACAAGCTGGCGCCGCCGGTGTTCTTCGCCACCTGCACGCCGTAGGGCGAGCGGGAGACAGGAAACAGGAGACAGGAGACAGAGGAGCGAGCGCGCCGAGGGGGCGGGGTCCAGCCTCCAGCCTCCAGTCTCCAGTCTCCAACCTCCAGTCTCCAACCTCCTACCTCCTGCGTGTTGACCCCCTACGGTGGCCCCTGCTATACTCAGCGCGGCTTCCCACCGGCCTCGCGTTTAGCCAAAGGAGCTTGCGTACCATGGCGGAAGAAGAAGGTCAAGAGAAGCGCAAGGGGGGCAAGGGAAAGCTGCTGGCTTTCCTGGCGCTAGTCGGCGCCGCGGTGGCCGTTCTCATGTTCTGGCGCCGCCGTCGCGGCTCCGAGGAAGAAGAATAGCAAAGCGGCCCCCAGCCGCAGGCGTGCCCCGGCCCTTGCCTTACCGTATCCCTCAGCGAGAGCGGCCCTGAGGCATGGAGATCCTCTGGCTGGGCCACTCCTGCTTCCGCCTGCGCGGGCGCGAGGCCACTATCCTCACCGATCCCTGCCCGCCTGCCAGCGGCTATAGCATCGGCAAGCCCACCGCCGATATCGTTACCATCAGCCACGGGCACGACGGCCACAGCTACGTGAAGGCGGTGGCCGGCTCGCCGGTGGTCATCGACGGGCCCGGCGAGTACGAAATCCACGGGGCGTTCGTGACCGGCGTGGCCACCTACCACGACGAGCGACAGGGCGCCCTGCGGGGCGGCAACGTGGCTTTCGTGCTGGAGATGGAGGACATCCGGGTCTGCCACCTGGGCGACCTGGGCCACACGCCGACGGCCGATCAGGTGGAAGAGATGAGCGGCGTCGATATCCTCCTGGTGCCGGTCGGCGGCCGCAGCACCATCGACGGCGCCGCTGCCGCCGAGGTGGTGAACCTGCTGGAGCCGCGGCTGGTGATACCGATGCACTACGCCACCGAAGCGGCGACGGAGAAACTGGAGCCGCCAGACCGCTTCCTCAAGGAGATGGGCGCCAAGTCGCTGGAGCCGCAGCCCAAGCTGACGGTGGGCCGCAGCAGCCTCCCCCACGAGACGCAGGTGGTGCTCCTGGACTACAAGCGGTAGGGAAGGGACAGGGAACAGGGAACAAGGGACAAGGAACAAGGCCCTTCCCCCGGCCCCTGTTCCGTGCGCCACCTACGAGGGGGCGCCCATGACAAATCGAGTTCCTCGCCGCCCTGCTTCCCCTGCTGCTGGTAAAGCGCTCACTCGTGGCCAGGAACCGGGGACGTGGGGAATGGGGCCTGGTTCCATGTTCCATGTACCTTGTTCCTGCCTACGAGCGTCCGCGGGCCAGGAGATAGGCCCCGGTAACGGCGGCGCCGCCGGCGAAGGCCGCCGGTACCGCAATGGCCAGGACGAGGAGCAGGTTGGGGCCGCTGTTGGACGAGGACTCCCCGGCCGGCTGAAGAACGGGCGATGCCGCGGGGCTGACGCTTGTCTCGTCCTGAGCTATCTCCGGCGGGCGGCCCTCGATGGCTGCTAGCAGCGCCTCGGCGATGACGGCGTGGCCCCGATCGTTGGGGTGCAGGCCATCGGCGGCGATCCACTGGCGGCTGCGGCCGGCGAAGAAGTCGAACACCGGGGCCATCTCGGCGCGCATCGCCGGGTCGGCGGCCACCGCGTTGAGGACGCCATTGACCTGCTGGACGGCGAGTTCGGCTGGGACCTCCAGCGAGCCCCCGGTGCCGGAGTACGGGTTGTACAGCCCGACGATGATGATGTCGGCGTTGGGCGCCGCCTCCCGCAGGCGGCGGACCGCCTCGGTCAGGTTGGTCTTCAGGCCGTCCAGCATCTGGACGAAGCGCTGCCGGCAGGGTTCGCCCAGGGGGTCGGTCACGCAGGGGGAGTCGCTGGCGCCCAGCGCTAGCAGGTCGTTGCCGCCGATATCGATGCTGATGATGGCCACGCCGTCACCCGGCGACGAAGCGTCCGCCTGCCGCAGGTCGATCTCCTTGAGGGCGCTCTCCAACTGGCCGCCGGGGACCAGGAGGTCGGAGCTGGTAGCGCCCGGGACGCTCAGGTTGAGCAGCTCCAGCCCGCTCTGGCGGTAGTGGTCGCTCTTGCGGAGGGCATCGAAGGTGAGGCCCACGTACCCCTTGCTGGGCGGGTCGGAGGCGCCGACGCCGAAGGCCAGGGAGTCGCCCAGGGCGATATAGAGGGGGGCCTGCGCCGCCTGCGCTCCTGCCAGGAGGACGCCCAGAGACAGAAATGCCGCCAGAAGCGGCAGCAGGAGTTTACCCATTACAGGGCTATTTTAGGGGAGGTACGCCAGGGGGTCTACGGGCTGGCCGTTGATGTCCAGCTCGAAGTGGAGGTGGGTGCCCGTGCAGTAGCCGGTGCAGCCCAGGCCGCCGATGGCCTCTCCCTGAGCCACGTACTGTCCCTGAACCACCCAGATGTCAGAGAAGTGAGCGTAGAGGGTCTGGGAGCCGTCGTCATGCCGGATTATGACGTGGTAACCAAGGCCCCAGTCATCCCAGGAGGTGAGGATGACCTGGCCGGAAGCGGCGGCGACGACCGCGGCGCCGTAGCTGCCAAAGCCGTCGATGTCGATGGCCAGGTGGTAGTAGCCATAGCCGCGAGGCTCGCCGTAGTAGGTGGTGATGTTGCCGTACCAGGGCCAGATGTAGCCGGTGGAGGACGGCGGTTGTGCCGGGGCGGGCTGGGGCTGGGGCTGAGGTTCGGGGAGGGGTGCTGTGGCGTTCACCGCCGCCACGGCGGCCGGGATGGGCGGCGGCGGCGGCACGGCGCCGGGAAGCACCAGCACCGCGCCCTCCGGGATGGTATCCGGGGAAGCGATCTTGTTGGGCACGAAAGCCACGACGTTGGAAACGTCGACCTGGTAGACGGAGGCGATATCGGACAGGCTATCCCCCAGCCTGACGTTGTAGATGATGCCGTTGACGCTGGGGATGCCCAGCTTCTGCCCAACGACCAGAAAATCCGGGTCGTCACTGACCTCCGGGTTGTTCCAGAGGATGTACGACTGGTCTATGCCGAAGGAGGCGGCGATGGAGCTGACGGTGTCCCCCGGCTGCACCGTGTAGGTGACGAAGGCCGGCTGCGGCTCCGGCGAAGGCGCCGGGGTCGCCTCGGCCTGAGCCTGGGGGGTGGCCTCCGGGGATGGGACGGCCGCCGCGGCCTGCCGCCTGGCGACAACGCCCGAGACCGTGTCGAGAACGACCAGGGGCCTGAGATAGCCGGCGCCGCTCTGGGTAGCCGGCTGGCGGGAGGCTGTGGACAGGACGGGACGGGCGACTGCCTTGACGCTGGGGCCAATTGTGGTGATGAAGGCGGCCAGAGCCAGGACTAAGAGGACACCGTGTAGCGCGTACCGCCGGTATTCGGTTAGCGACTGTCCCGCCCGGCCGGGGGCGGCAGACCACCGCCTAGCTTCGCCCGACGGCCCTTGTCGCTGCCGGGACGGAGGGTGCGGGTCTCGAATGACCTACCTCCTGTGCGCGAGGCCTTCCCCACCACCTCCCGTCTCACGCCCGGCGCGGCCTCGGTCTTGGTCTCGGTCCTAGTAATCGGGGGGTATTATACCCCATTTGTCAAGCCCTTCACAAATTGACGCGTTATTCGCGGACGAGCGCGAGCCCGATAGGACGAGATATTGATGGGATCACCTCGTACTTTTCAGCTAGCCAGGAACAATTGGCGAGCTAATTTTGACTGGCATAGCCTCAGGCCGCCTCTGCCCTAATAGGTCCGCGTCAGGGCCGCCAGAGGAAAGACGCGCGAAGAGTGGAAAAGTTACGCGGGGGCGGGCGCCCTAGAGGGCCTCTTTGATGGTGGCCAGGAACTCGGCGTTGGTGCGCGTGCGCCCCAGCCGCTCCAGGATGAGCTCCGTGGCCTCGGTGGGGTTGCTGGAGTTCTGCGTGACCAGAGAGGTCATGCGACGCAGCAGGACGACGCGCTGGTAGGTCTGCTCGTCCAAGAGGAGGTCGTCGCGGCGGGTGCCGCTGCGCTGAATATCGATGGACGGGAAGACGCGCTTTTCGGACAGGCGCCGGTCCAGCCACAGCTCCCAGTTGCCGGTGCCTTTGAACTCCTCGAAGATCACCTCGTCCATGCGGCTGCCGGTGTCGACTAGACAGGTGGCGATCATGGTCAGGCTGCCGCCCTCCTCGACGTTGCGGGCAGCGCCGAACAGGCGCTTAGAGGGGTGCAGGGCCACCGGATCAATGCCGCCGGACAGGGTGCGGCCCGAGGGCGGCAGGGCCAGGTTGTAGGC
>JACPQO010000010.1 GCA_016190405.1 Chloroflexota bacterium
CAGCATGTCGGCGTGGCCCACTTCCACGGTTGGCTCCACGCCGAATTGGGTCGTGAGCTTCACGACGTGCGGTGGGTCGCTACCGTCTATCTGGTAGCACTTGAGGTGCGGCAGCTTCATGTACCCGGAAGTCTTCCCCTGGAACGTCTTGAGGGCCGGCGCGCACAGCAGTTTGGGCTGGCCCACCGGCACCTGTTCCTCGATGCCGAACTGGGTCTGAAGATTCACGATCTTGTTCGGCGCCGGGCCCGTGATGTCGTAGCACTTCCAGTGGACCGGCGGCGGCGCGTGCCCGATCTGTCCGGGCGTCGGCAACAGCACCTGCTTCTGGGCCGCCACGCAGAGCAGCCGCGCCTGACCGACGGCCACGTTCTTCTCCACGCCGAACTGAGTGATCAGGTTCACCACCTGGGGTGGGTCGTTTCCATTTTGAATCGCGTAGCACTTCAGGTGCGGGGCGTGCAGGTATCCCTGGTTGTTCTTGAGGGCCGGAGCGCAGAGATCTACGGGCTCGCGCAGTTGCAACTCTTCCACGCCGAACTGCGTCTGAGCGACGACGGTGGCGTTTAGGGCTGGCCCCGTGATCTGGTAACACTTGTAGTGCAGCTTGGGCAGGAACAGCGGCGGCAGCTTGATTATCTTCGTCCCGACCGCGTGGGCGTTAGCCAGGTTGTAGCCCAGCATGAACGAGCCGAGGCCGCCGACGACGTTGTCTTCCTCGCTGGGGCCGCCGGGGTCGATCCTGATGTTGTCGCCCTCGGCGAAGCCCTCCGTGCTGGCCACCTCGAGCTCGGTCCCGCCGGCGCCCGCCCCCTGCGCCACAGTGGTCTCGGCGTTGGCGACGACGAAGGCGGTTTCCTCGATCCCGTTCAGGGCGTAGCCCCGTCCGGGCGTGATCTCCTGTAACGAGTTCAGCGCCGGCGGCACGTCTGGGTCGTAGCTCTGCCAGGGGCTCGGCGACAGCGATGGGTCGTACGCCCACACGGAGTTGAACTCGATGCCTGCCAGCGCCTCGGCCACGAGCAGCGCATAACCAGACGGATAGCCGACGAAGTTCCAACCCGGGGCCACCGCGATCTCGGTCTCCGGCGGCGGAGCGGACCCCATCACGGCCAGAGTAGCTGCCTCCTGCATGTTCACCCAGAAGCCCATGGTGATGCCCATGGCGGTCAGGGTGTTGAGGAAGTCCGGCACGTCGGGGTCATAGCTGAGCCAAGGGCTGGCTTGAGCGCTGCCAGCCTGGCTGGAGTCATAGGCCCAGGCGCTGTTCAGCTTGTCGGCGATAGAGGCCAGCACGGTTGCCGGGTCTGGGTCGGCCGGAACGAGGGGCAAGGAGATGAGGTTCCAGCCCGGGGAGAGGGTAATGTCGGAGGTCTGCTGTTCTGCCGCGCCACGGCTGCCGGGCGGGCCGACGAGAAGGACCACCGCAAGTATGGTCAGCGCGCCGAAGATGGCGGGTGTGCCTAAAACGACTAACCTGCGCCGGGTTTCCCTAACCATGGCATCCCCCTTCTAGTGGGGCCCAAACTAGTAGGGGCGAGAAGGGCCACGGCCGCCAGGCCCGCTCAACTCGCCACGTGGAGTGTCACCTACTATACGCTGCTTTGGGAAAGTGTCAAGGCCTGTCAGGGTGCTCTTCGGGGAAGCTTACAAAGACTGTTTGTCTCGGCACGCGGGGCGCTAGACGCCGGCGCGGTAGCGCTGGAACAGGACGGCACTGCCGCCCAGAACCACGACGCCGCCGCCGACGGCGGCCAGGACGAACCACCAGAGGGATGTCCCGCCTCCGTCCTCGCTGGCGGCGGTGGTGCCCGGGGCGGCGGCGGTCGCCGTCGTCGGCGGCAGGACGACGATGGCGGCGCGCATAGCCACCGGGTGAAAGGTACAGAGGTAGAGATAGGTGCCGGGAGTCGTGAACGTGACGGTGAACGTCTGGCCGGGGTTCAAGGCGCCCGAATCGAAAAGGGGCGCGGCGGTCGGCGAATCGCAGGAGCCGCCGCAGTGAGTCACAGTGTGCCCTTCGCTGCCCGTCGTGTAGTCCCAGCGGACGGTGTCGCCGGCCTGGACGGTGGTCTGGCAGGCGCCGGGCGGGAAGGAGGAGTCGCAGAAGAAGAAGTCGCCCACCGTGACCGTTGCCTCCTGTGCGCCTCCAGGCCGGGTATCAGCGGCGAGGGCGAAGAGGAGGAGGGCCAGGGCGGCGACGACGAGGGCGGTGGCTAGGGTGAGGGCTCGGCGCATGGGTCAGGTGCGCGGGAGGGGACGGTCTCGATCCGGCCCCTCCCGCGACCATACTAACGGGCCTGACGGTACCGCAGGGCCAGGATGCCGCCGCCGAGCACGGCGAGGCCGCCGGCGGCGATGAGGAGGTAGTGCCAGCTGGCCGTGCCGTCGCCGGATGAGGGGCGCCCGCCGGTCTTGACGGCGCTGGCGGGGGTTGCCGTGGGGCTGGCGGTGCCGGTGGCGGTGGGAGTGGGTGTAGCCTGGGCCGCCACCGGTATGACGCCGCAGGAAACGTAGACTCCCAGCTCGGCCGAGGATGTTCCCTTGTGGACGTTGACGGAGAAGCCGCCGGTTTGGAGAGAGGCCAGGGTGGCGTTGATCAACGTCGTGGACTGGCCGTCGACGACGTTGCTGAGGGCGTAGGCGACGGCGCCGACCCCTGGGCAGGTCCCCTCGTGGACGTGGGCCGGCTGCTCGACGCCGGCGCCACCGGACTGGATGTTCACGACGACCTGGGTCTGGTTGCCCTGGGCCGTGAGGGTCGCCGTGCCGGTCTGAGATGCGTCCCTGCCGGCGCCCATGGTGACGGTAACGGACTGCGTCTGCGCGGACGCAGAGGAACCGTCGCCGGCAACGATGACGACAGCGACGGCAACGGCGGCCGCCAGGGCCAGAACGGGTAAAACGATGCGCAAAGGGACCTCCTTTAGGACTAGAGATAGACCGTTCCTGACCAGGGAATACGTCCCGGGGAAGGGTATGGATTCGTCGCCGCGGGCGGAGGGCAGTTGGGCGATGCAGGGGGCGCGGGCAGGCTGAAGCCTGCCCTTCGGCGGGCTGTGGTGGGCTAGCGGTACTCTTGGCGGGGCGGCGAGAAGACGTCGATGACCAGGCAGCGTTCCAGGGCGGTCACCTGGTGGGGGGCGCCGCCGGGCACCAGCCAGCAGTCGCCGGGCGACAGGTCCCGGCTCTCGTCACCAACCTCGAACCGCATGCGGCCGGAGATGAGGTATCCGGTCTGTTCATGAGGATGCGTGTGCGTGGGGACGACAGCGCCCGCATCCAACGCGACCTCGATGAGCATCATGCGGTCGCCGGCGGTGAGCGTACGGCGGACGACGCCGGGAAACATCTCGACGGGTTGGGCGGAGCCGTGGTCGATCAAGGGCATGGGGTGATCCTCCCTTCGGTCGGATGGGTCAGGGGTCAAGGGTCAAGGGTCAGGGTGACTGGCCACAGATTAACACAGGAGGAACACGGACATGAGGCTGCCGCTCAAGGGCTGACGGCCACGAAGAGGGAGCGGCGAAGCAGGCCCTGTTCGATGGCGCGGATGGCAGCGCGGCCGTCCCTGATCCTCTGGTCGACGCTCTCGGCGCCCTCGGCCTGCCGCAGCTCGTCGGCGTGACGCAGGCGGGCCTCCAGCCAGGCGCGGGAGATGCGCAGGAACTCGCCGGTAAAGTCGATCTCATCGATGTCGAGGAAGCCGGCGGTGCGGAGAAGGTCAGTCTGCTGGCGGCGCCAGGAGGCTAGGCCGGGCGAGCGGGCTCGGACGGCGCGACGGTAGTCCGCCGTCGAGAGGCCGGGCGGGATGTGTATGGTGTAGAAGGCCAGCCGCCCCTGCGGGCGGAGCACCCGCCGGCACGCTCTCAGCACGGAGAGCTTGGCGCGGATTCATCAGAGGGCGTCGGTGTGGACGGCGGCGTCGAAGGTCGCCGCCTGGAAGGGGAGGTGGGCGCCGCTGGCAACAAGGAAGGCGCAGCGGCCGGCGAGACCCTGTCGCCGGGCGCGGGCGAGGGCGCGGCGCAAGCCCGCCTCCGGCACGTCGCTGAGGACGGCCTGGCAGCCGGTCTTCTCGGCCAGGTAGAGGGACGGCCAGCCCAGGCCGGCGCCGATGTCCAGCAGGCGGACGCCGGGCCGGAGGTCCAGCCGGTCGGCCAGGAGGTCGGCCTGGGCGACGGTGGTGTAGCCGTTGACATAAGTGTCGGCCCCGAAGACCTCGCGCTGGACGGTTGCATAAACGTCGGTCGTGGTCCTGGCGTAGCTCTCTGCGAAGCGGTCGATTGTCCGGCGCCGGGAACTCATGCTTTGCCCTGCTCCTGGCGGTAGGCCTCCAGGGCTGTGCGTACGGGTTTGTGCTTGAGGGCGAGGATGGCGGCGGCGAAGAGGGCAGCGTTCGTGGCCCCGTTGACGGCCATGCAGGCCACGGGCACGCCCGGCGGCATCTGGGCGATGGCGAGGAGGGCGTCCAGGCCGGACATGCCCGGCTTCCCAACGGGGACGCCGATGATGGGGAGGGCGGTCCAGGCGGCGACGGCGCCGGGCAGGTGGGCGGCCATGCCGGCGGCGGCGATGATGACCTCGAAGCCGCGCCCGGCGGCGGCGGCGGCGAATTCGCGCACCTTGTCCGGGTTGCGATGCGCCGACATGACGTGCAGATCGTGGTCGATGCCCAGCTCGGTCAGGGTCAGGAGGCAGGGCTCCATGACCTCGCGGTCGGACTGGGAGCCCAGGAGCACGGCTACACGGGGGCGGTTCCAGAGGGTGCGGGTTGAGGGTCGCGGGTTGTGGATCATAGGTTAGTCAGAATAGAAGTAGGGACGCAAGAGTTCTTGCGGAACATATCTCGATGCCTGTTTGAATATGGCGTGGACTGTACCCACGTCAAGCTCTTCGTGGACAGGAATCGTCATGGTCTCCTTGGCTCCCGAGGGGGCAATACGGCGGAGCTTGGCATGACTGCCTCGCTGTGAGATGACCTGAAAGTCGAAATGATCGAGAATTGCGATGATCCGTTGGCCAGAGAGTCTTCGGAGCTTAGGCGACACGCGGCGACGGCTGGAGCTCCAGGGTCACCAAGAGGGTGGGGTCATGGGCAAGGCCCAGAGCCTCAAGGTCCTCGCCCTCGAGGTGCAGGGCCACCGCCTCCTCGAGGTTGGCGATCGTCTCGTCGAGGGTCTTGCCCTGGGTGACGACGGCGATCTCGAGACATTCGGCCACGTAGTGGGACTCGCCCCTGCGTATGAGGGCGTTTATGGTCCTTTTCAAAGCTGCTATTTCGGCCATCGGCGCACCAATTCTATCACACTACTCCACGCGCGCGTCCTGGGCGGGGGCGGCGATGTCACGCCGGTAGTGACAGCGCGAGAAGTGGATGCGCTGGATGTTGCGGTAGGCCTTGGCGCGGGCCTCGGCCAGGGTGGGGGCGGTGGCGGCGACCGTGAGCACGCGGCCGCCGGCGGTGACCACCGAGCCGTCTTCCGCCAGGGCGGTGCCGGCGTGGAAGACCAGCGCGTCTGGTTCCAGGGAGCCCAGGCCGGAGATGGGGAAGCCGGCCGGGTAGTCGTCGGGGTAGCCGCCGGAGGCCAGCACCACGCCCACGCAGGCGTCGGTGGACCACTCGACCTCGACCTCGTGGAGGCGGTTGTTGGCCACGGCCCAGCATATCTCCAGCAGGTCGGACTGAAGGCGGGGGAGCAGGACCTGGGTTTCGGGGTCGCCGAAGCGGCAGTTGAACTCGATCACCTTCGGGCCCTCGGCCGTCACCATGAGGCCGGGGTAGAGGACGCCGCGGTAGGGGACGCCCTCCGCCATCATGGCGTGCACCGCCGCCTCCGTGATCTGCCGGTCGATGAACGCCTGGGCCGATTCGTCCAGCCAGAGGGGCGGGCTGTAGGCGCCCATACCGCCGGTGTTCGGCCCTTCGTCGCCGTCGCGGGCGCGCTTGTAGTCGCAGGAGAAGGGCATGGGGGCGACGGCGACGCCGTCGGTGAAGGCGTGGGCCGAGACCTCACGGCCGGAGAGGCGCTGCTCGATGACCACAGTGCGGCCGGCCTGGCCGAAGAGGGCCTCTTCGCCCATCATGAGGTCGATGACGCGCAGGGCATCGTCGATGGTTTCGCAGACGATGGTGCCCTTGCCGGCCGCCAGGCCGTCGGCCTTGATCACGGGCGGCTCGGCCAGGGAGAGGACGTGGTTGCGGGCGTCCGCGCGGTTGGAGAA
>JACPQO010000119.1 GCA_016190405.1 Chloroflexota bacterium
CTGGCCGGTCTCCGGGTCGATGGCCACTCCTGATCGTTTGTGCTCTACCGCGCCGGTCTTGGGGTTGGTGATCTTTCTGCCCTCCTTGAGCGAGACCCTCAAGCCCAGCGACTTTTCCGCCAACTCCAGCGTTTCGAAGACCGGCGTAATCTCGAACAACTCTGGCTGCGCAGGCACGTCGATGCTGACGTTGCACAGGCTAAACGTCGTGGTAGTGCCCGCTGCTTCCTGCTCTTGCCACGGCTGAGTGACGAACAGCACGGCCGCCGCCACCGCCGTCAGCACCGCCAGGGGAATCGCAAATCGCAATCGTCGGCTCATGACTATCGCCTCCCGGTCGTGCTTTGGGAGCCAGTGCGCACCTTCACAATACGCGTTTCGCCTCGAAAGTCAAGGTCAAACCTGTGGGGCAAAACCCTACTTTTCGGGGTTTTTCCGCGCGGCCTTTACCCCTCTCCCCGCAGCTCCTAGCGCTGCACCCAGCGCATCTCCGCCGGCGTCACCACCAGCACGTCGATGGGCACGCCCACGGACGGGAAGCGCGGGTCGCGATGACAGCAGTCCGCTACAGCGGCGCCGCCTCCCGGCCGAACAGGTCGCGGGCGATTATCAGCTTGCAGACTTGGGCGGTGCCATCGCCCACCTCCCAGCCCAGCACGTCGCGGAGGCGCTGCTCGAAAGGCAGGTCCTGCGTGTACCCGAGGTGCCCGTGCAGTGACAGGCACTCGCGGATGATGTCGCCGGCCAGGCGGGGCACCCACCACTTGATCATGGCGCCCTCGGTCGTGTGGCGGAGGCCCCTATCGGCCAGCCACAACGTCTTGTAGCACAGCAGCCGGGCGGCTTCGATGAGGGTGTGCGCCTCCACCAGGGGGAAGGCCACGCCCTGGTACTTCGATATCGGCTGGCCGAACACGACGCGGCCCTTGGCGTACTCCACCGTCTCCTCCACCGAGGCCTCGGCCGCCCCCAGGCAGATGAGCCCGATGATGGCCCGGTTGGTGTCCAGGATGCTGCCGATGTGGCCAAAGCCGGTGTGCCTAGACTCGCCGCCGCCGCTGAGGCGGCTGGCCGCCGGGACGCGCACGTCCTTCAGCGTCAGGATGCCCCGCGGCGTGGCCCGGTTGCCCATATCCGCATACGGCTCCGAGATAGACACGCCCGGCGTCTCGCGTGGCACCAGAAAGCCGCTTACTCCCCTGGCGCCCTCCTCGAGCGGCCCCGTGCGGGCGAATACCAGGAAGTAGTCGGCGTTGAGGGTGGAGACGCTGCTCTTCTCGCCGTTCAGCAGCCAGTCGTCGCCGTCGCGCAAGGCGGTGGTGCCAATGTGCCCGGCGTCGGAGCCTGTCCCGGCCTCGGTGATGGCCAGCGCCTGGAGCTTCTCCCCGCGCGCGACCTGTTCGGCGATCTCCCGGGGCAGGCCCATGCCGCCGCCGCCCGCGCCGGCGCCGGCCCACAGCGGCAGCAGGGGGTACACACAGTTGAAATCGGCCCGCGCCACCTCCTCGGCGAAGATGCCGCGCAGGAGATGCGAGGGGCCGATCCGCCGCGCCTCTGCCGGGATGCCGGAGGCGAGGAGCTTGCGCATCTGGTCATAGGGGTACTCGCGGTTCTCGTCCCAGCGGCGCCGCAGCGGCTTCAGCTCCCGCTCCGCGAACTCCCGCACCAGGGCTCGAAACCGCTCCTCGTCCTCGGAAAAGGCGAAGTCCGGCATTGCGCTCCTCCTTCCGCTGGGAGAATTCGACGAAAGGCCGGCTCTACTGGCCAGTGGTCTGCCTGGTCCAGGTGGCCATGTCGAAGTAGTCCCGCCAGGCAGCGATCTTGCCGCCCTTCACCTCGAACACGCCGGCCACCGGCAGCTCCACGTTCCGGCCTTCCATGGCGAACTTGTCCACCCGCTCCGTCAGCACCACGTCGCCGCTGGCCGCGATGTTCAGGATGACAAACTCCACCGAACGCGAGGGCTTGAGGAACATCTCCAGGACATTGCGGATGCCTGCGTTGCCCCGGGCGGGGGCCAGCGGCATGTTGTGGTACACGGCATCGTCCGTGAAGAACGCCAGGATCTCGTCTGGGTTCTTCCGCTTGAACGCCTGGCAGAACCGCTCGATGAGGTCGAGGTTGTCCGAAGCCACTCGCTTCCTCCTTCTCCAGTGCCCTCAGGGGCCGCCGGCCCCTGAACGGCCGTCTAGGGACTGCGCGAAGCTGACAGCCATCGTCTCGATGTGGCGGCGGAACTCCGGGTTGAGGAATCCCGACCGCCGCCGCGACCGCCCCTGGGCCATCAGCCGTTCGATGAAGGCGCCGAACATCAGGTGCACCCAGGCGTTCGCGGCCTCCGCCACCTCCACGAAAGGCGATACCTCACCCCTGCTCTGGTAGCGGGCCAGGAGGTCCAGCATCCCCCGGCGCCACCAGTCCATGAGCCGCTGATGCGCCGTCTGCGCCGCCCGGTCGCCCCGCAGCACCTCCGTGATGACCACCCGCAGCAGGTCGGCGTTGTCGTCCCACAGGTGGGCGCTGGCGATGGCGTTGGCGATCAGTTGTTGGTCCAGCGGGAGATGTCCCGGCAGGCGTTCCAGCTCGTCCAGGGCGGCGATGAAGCCCCGCTCCTCGTACAGGGCGTCCACGATCGCCCGCTTGGAGGGGAAATGGTAGTAGATGGCGGCCTCCGTGAGCCCGACCGAGCGCGCCAGGGCGCGGATGGAGGCGCCGTGGAAGCCGTTGCGGGAAAACAGCCGCAGGGCTGCCGTCAGGATGCGGCGGCGGGTGCGGTCGCCGCCCCTGGGCCGGGGAACCCTGGCCGCGTCGTGTCTTGACAGCGCTCTCGTCGCCATGCTAACTTAACGCTCGTTAGGCTAACCAGACCTTAGCAGCCCCGCCTGCGATGGTCAACAGTTGACGCCCCGGCTGGGGGGTACGCAGTGGCAAATGAACGGCGAGCCCGGCGGTCCATCGGCGACTTCATGCGCACCGGCGACTGGAGCGACTACTGGCGCACGAGCATCAGCCGGGCGGAAGCGGGACGCATCTGGGTTCGCGGCTACCCCCTGGAGGAGATCGTCGAAAAGCTCTCGTTCGTGGAGGCTATGTGGCTCCTGATCCGGGGCGAGCTGGCCACGAAACAGCAGGCAGCCATCTGGGAGCTGACCATGAAGGTGGCCCTGGACCAGCAGTTCATTAGCTCGGCGGCCTGCGCCGCCCGCTTCGTCGCCTCCGCCCACCCGGAGTCGCCCGTCCCCGGCGTGGCCGCCGGCATCCTGGCCCACGGCTCGGTCACCGGCTCGCCACGTCCGGCAGCCGAGATGATCTACGGCGCCTTCGAGCTCAGGCAGCGGGAAGGGCTGAGCCGGGAGGAAGCCGCCGCCCGCACCGTCGACGGGTACCTGGCGGAGCACGGACTCGTGCCCGGCTTCGGCCACCCCATCCACAAGGAGACGGAGCCCCGCGCGGAGGTCCTGCGGCGCAAGGTGAAGGAGCTCGGCGGCTGGGGCGAGAAGGCCCATCTCTTCGAGGCGGTCCACGCCGCCGCGTGCCAGCGGCTGGGCAGGCCCATACCCATCAACCTCGCCGGCATGATCGCCGCCGTCTACTGTGAGTTGGGGTTCGACCCGGTGGAGATCGAGGCGCTGGCCGCTGTGGGCTACGGGTACGCCCTGGTGGCCCACGTCGTCGAGGAGATCAAGGAGGGCGTGCCCCTGCGCATCATCCCCGACGCCCTGGGGGCCAAGTATGTCGGGCCGCCGGAGCGCCACATCCCGGACGACCGATAAGGAGGACTCCATGGTCGATTACAGCCGCTGCCAGACGCTGCTCATCGAGAAGGACGCCGATGGGATCGCCGTGGTCACCCTGAACCGGCCGGAGAAACGGAACGCCGTCAACAACCAGATGCACCAGGAGCTGGAGGAGATCTTCGTCGACCTGGGGAACGACGACGAGGTGCGGGCTGTCGTCCTCACCGGCGCCGGCGCCGCCTTCTGCGCCGGCGGCGACGTGGGAGGGATGAAGTCCGGCGAGTTCCGCCCCAGCGGCCCGCAGATGCCCTTCCGCCAGGTGCGGCGGCTCATCATGAACCTGCTGGAGGTCGAGCAGCCCATCGTGGCCGCTGTTAACGGCGACGGCGCCGGCCTGGGCGCCACGATTCCGCTCTTCTGCTACATCATCGTAATGGAGGAGACGTCACGCCTGGCCGATACCCACGTGCGCATGGGGCTCGAGGCCGGCTACGGCGGCGTCGTCATCTGGCCCTGGCTGGTGGGCATGGCCCGCGCCAAGGAGTACCTCCTCACCGGCCAGTGGATCGACGGCAAGGAGGCGGCGCGCATCGGCCTGGTGAACTACGCCGTGGCTACGCAGGAGGTCCTGC
>JACPQO010000120.1 GCA_016190405.1 Chloroflexota bacterium
GGCAGAAGGGACAGACCCGCCTGGCCCGCTCCACGAATCGGCGGCAGGATGGGCATACCCCCTCGTCGCCGATCTCCCTCAAGAGCGCCTCTTCCTCCAGCGAGCGGGCGTAGGCCTCCTCCAGCGTCTCGCGCGGGCGCATCATCAGGTACAGGGCCAGCCCCGGGATGTTGAAGCCTGGGAAGAACATCAGGACCACGAACACGGCCAGCACTTGCAGGGCCAGGTCGCGCGTGCGGTCCCGGATGTCCCGGTACACCCAGACGACGATGCTCAACCATAACAGGAGGGCCCAGACACCCCCTACCAGGCCGCCCAGGACCGCGTACTCCATCAGATACCGCCCTCTGCTTTATCGAATAGGCTTTTGCGCATTATATCACGACCCCTCCCCACGGCACCATCTCGGCGGGCCCCGCCCTTGGCGTCCCCTCTAGCGGCGCATAAACTGGACTGGAGCATATGTCTCGCCGCAAGCGCGAACCGAGGAGCGAACCCCCACAGCGGCTGGCTGTCGCCTTCACAGACATGGCTTTCGAGGGCGGCGCCCTGGCCCGCCACGACTCCCAGGTCATCTTCGCTGACTACGGCATCCCCGGCGAAGAGGCGGTCGTGGAGATCGACCGCCAGCGGACCGGCTTCGCCCTGGGGCGCGTCGTGGATGTCCTGTCGCCCTCCGACGACCGCGTCGAGCCGCTTTGTCCTTACTTCGGGACCTGCGGCGGTTGCCAGTGGCAACACATCGCCTACCCCAGGCAGCTGGCGCTCAAGGCCCACATCGTGAGCGAGCAGTTGCGTCGCATCGGCAAGTTCGACGACCCGCCGGTCTCGCCCACCGTGGGCGCCGACGACCCCTGGGCCTACCGCAACCACATCCGCTTCTCGGTCAACCGCCTGGGCGAGCTCGGGTTCGTGCAGCGCAACAGCCACCGCTTCCTCCGCATCGACCGCTGCCTCATCGCCGACCCCTGGATCAGCGAGGCGCTGCCCAAGCTCCAGGGCAGGTGCGCAGGCCTCCACCAGGTGGCCATCCGCCTGGGCGTCAGCACCGGCGAAGTGCTGATCCACCCTGACCTGAGCGACATCGAGCCCTCCCTGCCCTCCGGCCGCCGGCACTACCACGAGGAGCTCCTGGGGCGCCGCTTCCGCATCTCGGCCGCCTCTTTCTTCCAGACCAACACCCGCCAGGCGGAGAAGATGGTCGCCCTGGTGCGCGAGCGGCTCGCGGTCTCCGGCGACGAGACCCTCGTCGACGCCTATGCCGGCGTGGGGACGTTCGCCGTGCTCCTGGCGCCCCACGTGCGCCGCGTCATCGCCATCGAGGAGTCGGCGGCTGCCGTGGACGACGCCATCGTCAACATCGCCGGCGCCCCCAACATCCAGTACTACAAAGGGAAGGTGGAAGACATCCTGCCCGACCTGGCGGAGGGGCCCGACGCCCTTATCCTGGACCCGCCCCGCCAGGGTTGCCACCCGCGCGCCATCGAGGCGGTGCTGCGCCTCCGTCCGAGGCGCGTCGTCTACGTTTCCTGCGACCCGTCGACCCTGGCCCGAGACCTGCGCTTGCTGGTCGATAGCGGATACGAACTGGCTGATGTCACGCCCATAGACATGTTTCCCCAGACCTATCACATCGAGTGCGTAGCCAGCCTCAGCCGCCGCCCCTCCCCATGACCCAACAAACCAGCAAACCAGCAAACCACAGCGGGCCTGGTTTGCTGGTTTGCTGGTTTGTTGGTTAGCTGGCTTGCCGTCGTGCTAGTCCTTGCCTCCGCCTCGCCTCGCCGCCGGGACCTTCTGGCTCGCCTCGGCGTTCCCTTCGAGGTCGTGCCGCTCGACATCGACGAATGCCTGGCGGGCGCCCGGCCCGAGCGCCTGGCCCGCCGCCTGGCGGCCGCCAAGGCGCGGGCCGCAGCCGCCGTCCGTCCGGGAGCCACGGTCCTGGCCGCAGACACGATCGTGGCCCACCACAGCATCTTGTTCGGAAAGCCGGAGGGCCCCGACGACGCGCGAGCGACCCTGGAGTTCCTGAGCGGCCGCAGCCACCGCGTCATCACCGCCGTGGCCGTCCTGCCGCCGGGCCGCATACGCCCGCTCGTCGATCACGCCGTCACCGGCATCAGCATGCGCCGCTACGACGATGCCGAAATCGGGGCCTCCATCGCCCGCGGCGACCCCTTCGACAAGGCCGGCGCCTACGCCATCCAGGACGAGATCTTACGGCCCGTCGAGTCTTACGACGGCTGCTACTGTAACGTCGTCGGGCTGCCGATGTGGTCCACAGTTCGTCTTCTCGGTAGGGCCGGACTCGACATAACACATATCAGGGCCACAGACCTGCTTCCCCAGTGCGGCGGATGTCCGCTGGCCCCGGTGGTATAATCTGCCCCACGGCACCGCGACACCGGCAGCGAAGCGGGCATCGCGGGAAAGGAGCAAGCATGCCCCCCGAACTCGTCCCCGCCAAGCCCGAGCACGTCAGCGAGCTCGGCAGGATCGCCTACGAAGCCTTCAAGGACATCCACGACAAACACGGCTTCCCCTCGGACTTCAGTAGCACCGCCTTCGGCAGGATGATCATCGGGATGCTGGTGCAGCGGGAGGACTGCTACGGTGTCGCCGCCGTGGTCAACGGCCAGGCCGCCGGCTCCAACTTCCTTATGACCGCCGACGACGTGGGCGGGCTGGGCCCCATCACGGTGGAGGTCCCCTTGCAAGGGAACGGCATCGGGCGGGCCCTCATGCAGAACGTCATCGACTACGCCCGCGATAACCGCATCGAAATGGTCCGCCTGCTCCAGGACTCCTTCAACACCGCCTCCCTGTCCCTTTACGCCTCCCTCGGGTTCGACGTGAAGGAGCCGGTGGCCCTCATGGAGCCGGTCGCTGGGGACACTCCGGACGAGAGCGTGCGGCCCCTGACCGAGGCCGACCTGCCCGCCGTCGAAGAGATGTCGCGGCGGATATACAAGGTGAGCCGCCGCAACGAGGTGGCGTCCCTTGTGCGCAGCCCCTTCCGCCCCTTCGCGCGCGAAAGGGAGGGTCGCGTGACCGGCTACTTCATACTGGGGATGCCCGGGCACGGCGTGTTCGAGACGGAGGACGACGCCGTGGCCCTCGTCCGCGAGGCCGCCCGACAGGCGCCGCCTGACTTCCACCGCTTCTTGTGCCCGCTGACGGAGGGCGACCTCTACCGCAAACTCCTGGCGGCCGGCTGCCGGTCGGTCAAGGTGATGAACCTCATGGCCCTGGGCCCCTACGAGCCCCCTGACGGCGTCTGGATGCCCTCGATCGGCTTTTAGGCAGGCGACGCGTATCCCGGCCGCATTGCCGCGTCCTCTCGAACACCTGTATCATTCGAGAGGCATGACCACCGCCTCCTCACCCATCCTCGACGCCCTGAACCCCCGCCAGCGCGAGGCCGTCCAGCAGACCGAGGGCCCCCTCCTTATCCTGGCCGGCCCCGGCTCCGGCAAGACCCGCGTCATCGCCCACCGCATCGCCTACCTCATCCGCGAACGAAACGTCCGCCCGCGCCGCGTCCTGGCCGTCACCTTCACCAATAAGGCCGCCCGTGAGATGCGCGACCGCATCTATGCCCTGGTCGGTGAGGAGGCCGGCCGCGACCTGACCCTGGGCACGTTCCACGCCATCTGCTCCCGCATCCTGCGCATCGACGGCGAGCAGATCGGCATCCCCCGCACCTTCAACATCTACGACGACGCCGACCAGATCGCCGCCGTCAAGCAGGCCCTGGAGGACCTGGGGCTGGACGCCAGACGCATCGCCCCCCGCGCCGTCCTCTCGGCCATCTCCCGCGCCAAGAGCGAGCTCCAGGGGCCCCGCGAGTTCGCCGCCCTGGTCGCCGACTACTTCCAGGAGGTGACCTCGCGGGTCTTCCTGCGTTACCAGGACGTCCTGGAGCAGAACGAGGCCCTGGACTTCGATGACATCCTCCTCAAGACCGTGCAGCTCTTCCAGGAGCGGGAGGCCGTGCTGGAGAAGTACGCGGAGCGCTATCTGTACGTCCACATCGACGAGTTCCAGGACACCAACATCGCCCAGTACGTGCTGGCCAAGCAGTGGGCCTCCCGCCAC
>JACPQO010000126.1 GCA_016190405.1 Chloroflexota bacterium
GCGCTGGAGAGCGCGCCCCACGTGACGGGCGCGTCCTTCGCGATCGTGGCGGCGGAGGCGCTCGCGTATCACGAGGAATGGATGAAGGCGCGACCCGACGTCTACGGCCCCGACATCCGCGACCGGCTCCGGCTCGGCGCCTTCGTCTCCGCCACGCAGTATGTGAAGGCGCAGCGGGTTCGCCAACTGGTCCGGAACGAAGTTGATGCCCTCCTGGCCCACCTGGACGTGCTCATCGCCCCGGCAACACCGATCGTCGCTCCACCGGTGGGACAAACCGAGGTCATGGTGGAAGGCGACCGGCACGACGTGCGGTCCAGCCTGATCCGGTTCACCCGACCCTTCAACCTCTCCGGCCACCCGGCCTGCAGCGTCCGCGCCGGCTTCTCGGACAACGGGCTGCCGGTGGGGCTCCAGATCGTGGCGCCGCGCCACCGCGACGACCTGGTGCTCCAGGCGGCCTACGCCTACGAGCAGGCCCGCCCCTGGAACGACAAGTGGCCGCGGGAAGTGCCCGCGTTCGCGGGATAAGAGGTGTCATTCTGAGCGGCAACGACGCGCGTCAGCAGCGACAAGGCCCTTCGCGAGGGAATCTGGGGCCGTGCGGCGTGGTGGGTCAATCCGTCCCGCAGGCCCGCCCTGTCCACTGTTCACTCTCCCCTGTCCACTAACTCATGCCAACCGTCCGCGCCAACGGCATCGACATCTACTACGAGACCCACGGCTCCGGCCCCGGCCGGCCCCTCGTCCTGACCCACGGCTTCGCCGGTCCCGTCGACGACTGGCGGCCCGAGATCCTGCCCCTGGCGCAGGACCGCACGCTGGTCCTGTACGACGTCCGCGGCCACGGCCGCACCACCGTCCCGCCGGACCCCGAGGCGTACTCGCTACCCGTCTTCGCCGCCGACCTGGCGGCCCTGCTGCGCGCGATCGGCATCCAGAGGGCCCACATCGGCGGCATCTCCATGGGCGGCATGATCACCGCCCAGTTCGCCGTGGACTACCCCGAGATGTGCGAGTCGGTCCTGCTGTGCGACACCACCTGCGGCAACGGTGTGTCCCAAGGCGCCGCCGGCGATTGGGAGCGCCAGATGGTGACCGGCATCGCTACTCTGGCCGATATCGCGCGGCAGCACGGCCTGGAGGCGACCATCCGCGCCGGCCACGAATGGGCCCGCGCCAACGACCGTCACCTGGACGAGAGCCCCTATCCCCCCGAGGGCGACTACCAGCGCATCAAGCTGATGACCGTGCCCGGCTACGTGGGCACGGCCCTGGCCATCGCCCGGCGGCCCGACCTGACGGGGCGCATCCGCGAAATCCGCGCCCCCACTCTGGTCATGGTCGGCGACTGGGACACGTTCCTGCCCTGCGCCCTCCGCGACCGCTCCCTCATCCCCGGCTCCCGACTCGTCGTGCGCAAGCACTGCGGCCACGGCTCTCGCTGGCGGCTGGAGACATGGCTCGGGGAGATCCAGTCGTTCCTGGCAGACGTGGAGGCGGGCCGCCCGGTGGCGGGAGAGCGGGAGGTCTAGGGGCTCTACTCCCAGAGCCAGTCGCCGAGAGCATCCATAACGGCGATCAGTCGATCCCGCAGGGCGGGGAGATTGATGTCAGGTTGGATGGCTAACAGACGCCTCATGTTCTCGTCACTGACCGGGTGGAGGGTGATCGTCCTCGCCCTAATCCAGTTAGATATTGGGCGCCAGTCCATGTCGGGCTCGCTTTGCGCCACCTCCAACGCAAATTGGACCAGCTCTTCCTGAGAGCTAACAAGAAAACGGTTATTGAAGAGCAGGAACACGATGACGCTGGTTACAGCGGCGCGCTTATTCCCGTCCAGGAACGGGTGGTTCTTGATCATGGAGCGCAGCAATACGGCTGCTTTATCGTAGATGGTGCGGTAGTACGGCTGCTTGGGAAGAGTTAGAGCTGAATCTAAAAGAGCACTTCCCTGGGCACCCAACAGAGTGAAAGCGAGCGGTGGGTCATCGTATCCCTCAAAAAGGCGCCCAGCCAGCCGACGGACGACGATGTCTACGTCTTCGCGTTCCAGGTAAACGAGCCGCGGCACTCAGTGCTTTTCCAGCTCTTTGAGAGCCGGCTTATAAATGTCGATGACAAGGTCAACAGCGCGCTCAATCGCCGAGGTTTTGATAGGTGTGCGAGCGGTGCTGCCCTCGTGGCGCTTCTGACGCTTCTTCACTGTAGGCTTACTGACCATCGTCACCCTCCCAGACCATAATACCACGAGCGGGATTCCCTACACTCCTCCCAACACCACCCGCTGCTCGTACGCCGGGCGCTCGCCGGTGACGTAGCGCAGCTCGATCCCCAGCACCCGCCGCTTGGCCGCTGAGAGGCCCGCCGCGGCGTCCGTCACCTCGATCACGTCGTACACCTCCTGGCCGCAGTTCACCGGCGCCGTGATCTCGCCGCCGACGCTGCCGATCGCCTCGTGCCGCAGCAGGGCGTCGGCCCGGCTTTCGGCCTGCGCCGCCGTCGTCAGGTTCGCGTCGTGCACCTGCTTCAGCAGGTCGTACACGGACTCCACGCCCGGCCAGTCGAACCGCTCCCCGAACACCCCCTTCCCGAAGACCTGCACCCGGTTGGCGCCGGGGAGCAGGTCGCCGTAGCGACCGGCCAGCAGCGCGTGGTCCGTGCCGTAGGCGTAATCGGTGGCCTCCGAGGCCAGCGGCTCCATCAGGTATCCGAACTCGCCCCGCGCGAAGATGACATCCGGCAGCATCGCCAGCAGCCGGCGCACCGCCGTCAGCCCCGATTCGCCGGGGTTGACGGTGAACGCCGGATAGAGGCCGGTCGCGGCCGCGCTGCTGCCCAGCGACGAGAACTCCAGCCCCGCCCGGGCGAACAAGAACTGGAGGATGCCGAACACGTTCTTCTGGCCGGCGACCCAGGTGTACTGACGGCGGGCGCGCCAGCGTTCCAGCAGGCTCCAGGCGTCGCGCCCCTCCAGGACCAGCGTCGCCTGGCCCGCCGCCGACACTCGCTCGACGCGCTCGGTCCAGTAGGCCGGACCGTCGGAGGCATGGGGCCCGCTGGAGGTCACGTAGCCGGGGCTGAGCCGCACCTCGGCCCCGATTTTGATGGGGGCAGGCAGGCCGGAGTAGCGCCCGTCGTCGTTGCGGAGGACGAGCCGCAACTGGCCGTCGAAGGGTTGGTCCTGGGTCTGCGTCTCCAGCACGTCGGCCGTCACGTCCAACGAGGGCGTGGCGAGGCTGGCCGTCCACACCCCGGCGGGCGTGCTCAGCCAGACGGCGGTCGGGCTGAAGGCTAGCGCCAGCCCGTAGTCCGACGCCAGATTGAACGGCACCGGCTCCCGCCACAGGTTCGACGCGTAGTCCGCCGTGGCCGGCGAGTGGGCGTGATAGGGGCGGTTGTACGCCTGCGTCCCCGTGTACTTCTCGACGAACGTCAGCCGAAAGGCGTCCGGCTGGGCCAGGAAGGGCGCCTGGAAGCTGACCGCCGAGCCGCTGCTGGCCCGCGTCACCTCCCGCAGCGCCGACCACGTGTCGACCGCCTGCGCGTAGCCGTCGCCGTAGATGCAGGTCCAGACGAACGCCTCCCCCGAGGAGGCGCCGCCGGCGACCACGACGTTGTAGTCGCCCAGGTGGTAGCAGGCCAGCCCGCTGACCGACGCCGCGCTGTTCGTCCAGGCCGCCGCTGCTCCCCAGGTCCCCGTCGTCCGCTTGACGCGGTACACGGTGGCGCCCACGGAGTAGGCGAGCAGGGCGTCCCCGTTCGATTTCACATCCGCCGCCAGCCAGGCCACCGTGCCGGCGGCCACTACGACCGTGACCGGCGCTCCCAGGGACGCGCCGTTGTCGGTGCTTTCCCGCAGCTTGACCGTGATACCGTCGGTATCGACGTAGAACAGCAGCGCCCGCGAACCCTCGGCGCAGAGGGCGACGTCAGCGGCCGCCACGGCGCCCAGGTCGGTCCAGGCCGAGAAGTCGCTGCCGGCGCCGGGGCCGGCCACCCGCTGGTAGTACAGCCGGCCGGAGGCCACGCGCGCCCGCAGCAGCGATCCGTCGGCGGGCATGGCGGCGGCGTGGTCGCCGTCCGGCTCGCTGCCGGTATACAGCCGCGAGAAGGCCAGCCGCCGCACACCGCCGATGCGGTCGTGGACCACCACCTTCAGGTAGGGGACGGCGGAGGCGCTCTTCTGAGCCGCCAGCAGCGGGGCGGAGAGGGTGCGCATGGTGCCCTACGGCCCCGTCACCCTCGACTGGTCCGCAGGTGACGTCGCCGGCCCATACAGCCGCCGCACCCGGACGGCGTTGCGGCGGCCGTGCCGGGCCAGCGACCGCTGGAACTCGGCCAGCCGCTCCTGCCCCCAGGTCAGGTATTCCCGCCACACGTCGCGGCCGCCCACATTCACCCGGTTGGTGGCGAACGACGCCCACTCCAGCGCCGCGTATCCGCCGGCGCCAGCGGCGATCACGTCCTCGTACGGCGACGGCACCGTCGACGAGGTGGCGTCGATGGTGTGCAGCTTGGTGTGGTAGACGTTCACGCTCTCGGCGGCGGCCGGCGCCGCATCGACCAGCAGCGTCAGGGTCGTCAGCCAGACGGAGAAGCGCACGTAGCTGGGCGGGTACTCTGCCGTGGGGTACTCCACCGCTTCGATAGCCACCAGGTCCGTCAGCCCGGAGATGGAGAGGTCGCGGCTGCCTGCCGTAGTGGTCAGGCTGGTCTTGTCCTCCAGGGGCACTGCCAGACTGAACTCCCGCACGGTCTTCTGGATATGGCGGTCCAGCTCGCCGTCCGTCCAACGGTAGCTGCCCGCGTCCTCATCGTGCAAATCCTTGCGCAGGCGGCTCCGCATATCGCTCAGGTTCATATTCCTTCCCTCCGTTTGTCTGCGCTGGGCGCCCTGCGCCCCTACAGCGCCTCGAGGAGACGGTCGTGCTCGGCGCGGGCGGCGGCGTCCAGGGCGGCCTGGGCGTCGGCCTCGTGCTGGCGGCGGAGCTGGTCGATGGCGAGGGCGTGCTCTTCGGCGATGGCCACGTCCTTGAGGTAGACGAGTAGCCAGTCCTTGACGGTGTAGGCGGTGCCGGCCTGGGCGTTGTAGCGCTCGGCGAGACGCTGCAGGCGCGTGAGGTGGGCGTCGCTGATGGTGAGGGTGAAGGTGGGCATGGGTCACTCCTTGTGTTGTCCTGCGGCCGAAACGTAACGTCGGGCGAGACGTCTTAGATGTCTTAGGGGCATCGGGTGGGGGGGGCAGTGGTTTTCGGGCAGGCGGTGGGCGCGGCGGCGGTAGGCGCGCTGGCGACAGGCGTTGGAGCAGAAGCGGGAGCGGCGGGCGTTACGCTTGGGCCCGTGGCAGTGGGCGCATAGTGGGCCGCGCCAGGGTGTGGTGCTCATACGGCCACCAGGACCTTGTCTCCGGCGACGAGGGTGCTCTGTAGCTTCCATTCGATGCGGCGGACGGCGGCGATGACGCCGTTCTCGTTGAACGTGAGGAGGAGCTGGGAGCGGCCCTTGTCGGCGCCGGGGTTGGAGGGGTCGCCGGATTCCAGACGGAGCTCGGGGTTCTTGCCGAGCTCGAGCAGGCGGCGGTAGCCGGTGTTGCCCTTGATCTCGGCGGCGCGGTAGCTGATGGCGTCGACCACCTTGGCGCTGTTGGCGCCCTGGTCGTCGGCGTCGTAGCCGATCGCGAGGGTGAAGGACATGGCGGCGCCAGGGGCGACGTTGTAGGGCGAAGGGGCGTAGAATTGCCGGTTCAGGGTGATGGTGCCTTTGAACCCGAACTGGCCGGCCTGGGCACGGCAGCCGGTGAGGTCGGCGGCGACGGCGGCGGCGTCGGCGCCGTTGATGATGGCGGCGAAGTTGAGGCCCTGGAAGATGTGGCCGGTGGTGGCGTTCTGGACGCTGGCGGGGGCCAGGCCGTAGAGGCCGACGAGGCTGGCGACGCTGCCCTGGAGGACGAGGCTGGAGGTGTTGAGGGTGGCGATTTGCATGACGCCGCCGGCGTGGGTGCCGGTGGCCAGGATGCTGAGAGGGTGTGTGCTGTCGGCGTCGGTGCCGATGCCCAGGCCGCCGTTGCTCTGCCCGGCGGGAGGGTAGATGCGGACGTAGCCGGTGGCTTTGACGTGGGGCGTGGCGGTCTGGATGAGGAGGGTTTCCACAGCGGCGACGGTGAGCCGTATCTTGTCCTCGTCGGGCGACGCCTCGACTTCGACGCGGGTGTCCTGGTCGGCGTCCTTGATGGCGGTGGGCGTGCCGCCGCCGCCGGAGGGGAGGGCGCCCTGGACGGCGA
>JACPQO010000118.1 GCA_016190405.1 Chloroflexota bacterium
CCCCCAGCAGCGCCCCCATCCCCAGCCCTTCCATCTGCTTCCGCTCCAGGACCTGGCCCTCCAGGCCGGCTTCCGCGGCCAGAGCGGCCGCTCGCTCGGCGAAGGCGGCGGGGGTCAGCACGTTGGCCGGCTCGTTGACCATGTCGCGGGCGTGGTTCGTTGCTTGGCCCAGGACCTGCCCCCGCTCGACGCCGCGGCGGATCGCTGCCAGCTTCTTCTCGTCGAACTCCACGATGGAGAGGCTCTCGATCTCCTTCTCCTGGTCCTCGTTGTGCTTGTGCCGCCGGAAGCGATAGCCGCCCATGACGGCGCCCTCGGCGATGGCCTGGGCGCAGGCTGCGGCCTCCAGGCCGGCGATGCCCGCTCCGTGGACGATGGTGGCGGCCCTGGTAGCGCCGGCGCGGCGCAGGCGCCGCAGGGCCGCGCCGGTCAGGTCGCGGATGGTGTTCAGACTAAAGTCGGCCGGCTTGCCGAGGCCAGCGATCAGCACGCGGGGCGAGGGAAGGCGGTCCAGGGTGTGGATGATGGTGAGCTCGTCCTTCTTGCCCTTTATCTCGCCCTCGGCGATGAGCTGGCTGATGCCGCCGCCCAGGGCCTTGTCCACGGCGCCGGTGGCGCCGCCGGGGCTGCGCACCCCCTCGAACAGGTTGACGATGATCGCCTTGGCCGGGTGCTGGGCGATATCGCCGGCTTCGACTTTGATCTCCACGGCCTGCTCCTTGTCCTGCTACCTTTCAAGAAAAGTCAGGGATGACGAATAATGCGGCGATGATGCAGCGCCATAATAGCGAGGTCGGCGGCTGACGGTCAAAGGGGGGGCCGTCAGCGGCGGCGGTGCCGTCAGGGGCGCGTAGGTCGGCGCTTCTCTGTTATCATTGCTTCCCGTGAGGGAGGGAGCCCGTGCGTCCGGCCCAGTGCGGCTGTGGAAGCGCATAACCGCGCCCTTCAGCCGTCGCGATCTCTTCGAGGCGCTGGTGGTGGGCGTGGCCTTCCTCCTCTACTTCGCCGTCCGCGGCGCCGTGATCGATCGGCCGGAGACCGCCTACTGGCACGCCCGCGACGTCCTCGACCTCCAGCGCAGGCTGGGCTTCTTCTGGGAGGACGACCTGAACGGCTGGGTCAAGGACCGGCTGTTCTGGGCCCAGACGATGAACATCATCTACTTCTGGCTGCACTTCCCGCTCATCATCGCCTATGGAATCTTCCTCTACTTCTTCCGGCGCCCCAAGTACACCTTCATGCGCGACGCCTTCCTGGCCTCGGGCGCCATCGCGCTCATCATCTACTGGAGCTACCCGGTGGCGCCGCCGCGGGAGCTGCCCGGCCTGGCCGCCCGCTTCGATGTTGACGCGCCGACGTACATCCGCGGCTTCCTGGACACCATGCGGGAGTACCTGGGCTACGCCTACGATACCCAGTCCACGCGCACCTTCGTGAACCCCTACGCGGCCATGCCCAGCCTGCACTTCGGCTGGGACCTGCTGCTGGGCATCGGCATCGTGTGGGCCTTCTGGCGGGAGCGCTGGATGTGGGTCATGCTGCCCATCGGCATCGCGCTGCCGGTAATGCAGATCTTCTCCATCACCATGACGGCCAACCATTTCCTCCTGGATGCCGCCGCCGGGGCAGCAGTGGGCCTGCTGGGGTTCCCGGTGGCCATTGCCCTGCACCGCTGGGGCTACCCCTGGCTGGGACGCCTCCTGAGGAGAGTCCCCCTGCCGGGTCTCAGGCGCTTGCTCGCGGCCCCCGAGGAGGCGAAGAGCGACAAGAAGACGGGGCTGGCCTCTGGCCCCTAGGGCGGCGCGGCCCTCACCCCCGGGCCTCCCGCGAGCGGGAGAGGGGTGACCGGAGGCCTGCCCTGAGCGCAGCCGAAGGATCGGCGGCTTCGATTAAGGGAGCCGCGCACTTATGGTCATGAACTTGATGCATCCCCGCCGACTGAAGTCGGCGGCTCCCGAAAAGTCGAGCCGCGCACTTGAGTGCGCGGGGTCCGATTAATGCCAATCCCGTGGCGGTTCGCCAAGTTATTTTGCTCATGACCAACAGTGCGTGGGGTATGAATCCCCAAGGGCGGCGCGGCCTAGTTCCAGTGGTGGTACGCGGGCAGCGGCCCCAGCACGGCGTACACCTCCACCGTCAGGTCGCTGACGTGGGGAAGCCAGCGCTCCCAGTCCTGGCGGGCTTGGTTGGCCTCCGCGCTGGCGAAGGCCGCCTGGATAGAGGCGTTATCCGCGATCTCGTAGATGGCTGTCCAGTTGATCCCCGAACGGTGGCAGTTGGAGCGATACGCCTGCACGATGCCCGGGATGGCCATCACGTGGGCCAGGTGTACCTCCTCGTACCAGCGACGGAACTCGTCGATCACCCCCGGCTCGATGCTGGCGCGGACGACCAGATAGGGCCTGGCCAAGGCTAGAACCCCTCGGGGTTGAACTTCCGCTCGAAAGTGGTGATGAATAGCCGCACGCGCGCTTCATCGAACTCATCGAAGGCGTCCAGCGTGCGCCAGGCCGTCAGGGCGACGCGGTGCTCCATGGGCGAGTAGGAGGTCATCAGGACTTCCTTCTTCTGGCCCACGAACTCCTGCACGATGGCCGCCAGCCGGCCGCGCAGCTGCTGGCAAGCCGTGTCGTCCAGGGGCTGCGGCCCGCCCTGACAGTTGTACCAGACCACCACCCCGCCGTGCTCCATGTTGTGCACCGGCACCTCCTTGGGCAGCTCCAGGGACGAAACTCCCCAGGAGGCCGCCGACGGCGCGTGGGGCCCGGAAGTCGGCGGGTCGCTGTTGTAGCCGTCGTAGGTCTGGCCGGTCGTTAGATGGTCCCGTCCCTGGTCGGCGAAGGTCTGGACGGGGTAGGGGTAGCCGGACGGGACATCACCGTCGCTGGAGGAGCCGCCGCCGCAGGCCGCCAGGGTCAGCAGGGCGATGGCCGGGCCGAGCAGCAGCGACGCCCTCCAGAGGCCGGCGCGCCCGCCGGGAAGCCGCCTCACACCTGCACTCCGTGCAGCTCCTTCAGCAGCAGGGCCAGGGCCGGGCCGATGTCCTGGGAGGTGTCCACCACTATGTGGGGCCGTTCTATGGGTTCCGCCTGTTCGCGCATGCGGGCGTACACCTCGGGGCCGGCCTCGGACTGGTCCCACGGGTTCTGCCGCCGCAGCCGCGCCTCCATGCGGCGTTCGACGACCTCTGGGGGTGCCTGCGCCTCCACGAGGAGCAGCTTCGCCCTCCGCCTGGCCGCCATGCGGTACAGGGGCCGCCGGTGCACCTCGCGCAGGTTGGTGGCGTCCAGCACCGCCGGGATGCCCCTGGCCAGCAGGGAGTCCAGCAGGGCGTGGCAGGCGGCGAACAGGCGGGCGCTCTCATCGGCGCTGTGGGTGGGCCGTCGGAAGAGGGCTTTGCGCAGGGCGTCGCTCTCCAGGCGCGCCATCGGGTAGCGCCGGCAGAGCTCCCGTGTGAAGTGGGACTTGCCGCTGCCCGGCAGGCCGCTGACCACCACCAGGGCGGGGTTCTCCTGGGGCGCGGGGAGCGGGCCGAGCGATGCCTCCAGGGTGCTTTCGTCTTCCGCCAGGGCCGGCGGGTCCGCCGAGGCGTTGGGGGCGGCTGCCTGGGGCAGCTCGGCCTCTGAATAGAAGGCCAGGCCGATGAACCCCGGCCCGGTGTGGATCCCCATCACGCTGGTGAACTCCGTGACCAGCAGCTCCGCCGGGGCGAAACGCTGTCGCACCTGCTCGGCCAGCGCCTGAGCCTCGCCAGGGGCATCGGCGTGCATCACGGCCACGTGCAGGGGCGCCCCCGGGCGTAGCCGCGCCTGGAGGTGGCGAAGGAGCCGCTCCTCGGCCCTGGCCCTGGTGCGCGCCCGGCCGACTCCTCCCACCGTGCCCGCATCGGCGGCCAGGATGGGCTTGATCTGGAGCAGCGACGTGGCCCAATGCACGATCCAGGGTACGCGGCCGCTCTTGGCCAGGTAGCGCATCGTGTCCAGCGCGCCGATCAGGTGGGCCGCCGAGCCAACGGCCTCGGCGATGCGGGCGGCTTCCTCCAGGTCGGCGCCGGCTGCGGCGGCCCGCGCTGCGGCCAGCACGGCGAAGCCGTGGGCCATGGCCAGCCCCTGGGTGTCCACCACGCGGATCGACAGTCCCGGCAGCTCCTGGACGGCCAGGTCTCTGGCGTTAACGGCGGAGCTGTAGGTGCCGCTGTAGGCGGACGGCAGCGTCAGGCAGAGGACAGCGCGCCCTCGCTCGGAGGCCTGGCGGAAGGCGGCCAGGAAAGCCCCGGGCGCCGGCGAGGTGGTCGTGGGGAAGCGGCGCGAGGCCCTGAGCTGCTCGTAGAAGTCGTGGCTGGAGAGGGTGCCATCGTAGTGCAGCTCGCCGTCGAACAGGAAGGCCAGGGGCACGATGATTATGCGGTGCCGTTCGACGAGCTCCTTGGGCAGGCAAGCCGAGCTGTCGGCCACTAGCGCAACCTCAGTCATGAGAAGGGCCCGGATAATGACAAGGGGACATATTACTGTCCCAGGGGCCAGTATACCCTGCCCTCATTGCCGCCGCCAGGGATGCTATGCTATACTCGCTGCGAAGGAGTAAGAGAAAGGGCATGAGGCTGGCCGCGTAAGGATGCTTACAAAGGAGCAAACGGAGAATCTGGTAGAGCAACACCGCCTGCACCCTTCCGACACCGGTTCGACGGATGTGCAGGTAGCGCTACTGACCGAGCGGATTCGCCAGATAACGGAGCATCTGCGGGTGAATCGTAAAGATCACCACTCCCAGCGCGGCCTGATGAAGCTAGTGGGACAGCGGCGTAGGCTGTTGCGTTACCTGGGCCGGACAGAGCCGGCAAGGTATAAGGGGCTCATAACCGAGCTCGGCATCCGCAAATAAGCGCGGAAAGTCGCCCTCTACCACAGACATCCTTGCTCCAGTCAGAAAGGGTGCATGCCCCGGCAGCACAGCGCGATTCCTGGCCCGGGGACCCCGATATGGCTAGCTAGCCAAACATGCGACGAGAGCAACCAAGCCAGCCCGTGCGGCTCAGGCGAGAGCCGATAATCCGGATTCTCCGCCGGCCAAACCATTCAAGCGATTTGGAGGTCTAAATCGTAATGTCCGAAGTATTCGAGCGAGAGATCGGCGGACGCACACTTTCTCTGGAAGTGGGCAGGGTCGCCGGCCTGGCCGACGGCGCCGTCACCGTCCGCTACGGCGACACCGTCGTCCTGGTCACCGCCTGTATGAGCCGGGAGCAGCGGGCAGGCATCGACTTCTTCCCTCTCACCGTGGACTTCGAGGAGCGGCTGTACGCCGCCGGCAAGATTCCCGGCGGCTGGTTCCGCCGCGAAGGCCGGCCCAGCACCCCGGCCATCCTCACCGCCCGCCTCACCGACAGGCCCCTGCGTCCCCTCTTCCCCAAGGGCATGCGCAACGACGTGCAGATCATAATCACCGCCCTTTCCGCCGACCAGGAGAACGACCCCGACATCCTCTCCATCATCGGCGCCTCGGCTGCCCTCGCCATCTCCGATATCCCCTTTGATGGGCCCGTGGCCGGCGCCCGCATCGGCTACATCGATGACCAGTACGTGGTGAACCCCACCTTCGCCCAGCTCAAGGACAGCGCCCTCGACCTGGTGGTGGCCGGCACCCGCGACGCCGTCATTATGGTGGAGGCCGGCGCCAGCCAGGTCCCGGAGGCCGTGATGCTGGAAGGCGTGCGGCTGGGCCAGCAGGTCAACGCTGAGATCATCGCCCTCCAAGACGAGATGGTAGCCCGGCTGGGCAAGCCCAAGCGCTCCTTCGAGTTCGCCGGCGTGCCCGACGAGGTGCGCCAGGCCGTGGCCGACTTCGCAGCCGCCCGGAGCTGGGATCTGCTGGCGGCGGCCAAGGACGAGCGACAGGAGCTGATGGCCCAGCGCCGCCAGGAGCTACTGGAGGCCCTGGGCGAGACCTATCCAGGGGAGCAGCTTAAGGCAGCCCTGGAAGAGGTCCTAAAGCAGACCGTCCGCGAGCGCATCCTGCGCGACGGCGCCCGCCCTGACGGTCGCCGCCTGGACGAGATCAGGCCCATAAGCTGCGAGGTAGCGCTCCTGCCCCGAACCCACGGCTCCGGCCTGTTCACCCGCGGCGAGACGCAGGTCCTGACCATCGCCACCCTGGGCTCCATGGGCGAGCAGCAGCGGCTGGACGGCCTGGAGCCGGAGGAGACCCGCCGCTTCCTGCACCACTACAACTTCCCGCCCTTCTCGGTGGGCGAGACCCGGCCCCTGCGCGGCCCCAGCCGCCGCGACACCGGCCACGGCGCCCTGGCCGAGCGCGCCCTCCTACCGGTTATCCCCGACGAGGAAGAGATCCCGTACACGATTCGCCTGGTGTCGGAGGTCCTGTCCAGCAACGGCAGCACCTCGATGGCCAGCGC
>JACPQO010000131.1 GCA_016190405.1 Chloroflexota bacterium
ACCAACTACGTCATGCTGGAGCTGGGCCAGCCCCTGCACGCCTTCGACTGCGACAAGCTCCGCCGGGGCCAGGTCGTGGTGCGCCGAGCCGGGCCCGGCGAAAAGCTCCTCCTCCTCGATGGCAGCGAGCGCGAGCTGTCGCCGGACATGCTGCTCATCGCCGGCAGCGACCGCCCGTTAGCGGTGGCCGGCGTCATGGGCGGTCTGGACAGCGAGGTGGACCTGCGCACCACCACGGTGCTCCTGGAGTCGGCGAACTTCCGGGCGGCCAGCATCCGGCGCACCAGCCAGGCCCTGAAGGTCCGCAGCGACGCCTCCGTGCGCTTCGAAAAGGGCCTCAGCCCCCTGCTGCCGCCCATAGCCGCGCAGCGGGCGGTTAAGTTGATAGGGGAGCTGTGCGGAGGCCGCGTCGCCCAGGGCCTGGTCGATGCCTTTCCCGGCAAACAGAAGGAGCTGCGGGTCACGCTGACGCAGGAGCGGCTCCACCGCATCCTGGGGATTGAAGTGCCAACGGCCCAGGTGAGACAGGTCCTCTCCTCGCTGGGATTCGGTTGCCGCTGGGTGCCCCCGGACCGCTACGTCGTCCGCGTACCGTACTGGCGCACCGACGTCACCATCGCCGACGACGTCATCGAAGAAGTGGCCCGCATCGTTGGTTACGACCAGCTCCCCACTACGCTCCTCCGCGGGGAACTGCCGCCCGCCTGGCCGCAGCCGCGCTACCGGCTGCGGGAGCGTGTGCGCGACATTCTCGCTTCGGGGGGCCTGCAAGAGACCCTCAGCTACTCGCTCACCAGCCTGGACACCCTGGCCAAGGTGCTGGACCCGGAGGAGCTGGCCACTAACCGGCCTCTGCGCATCGCCAACCCCATGAGCCGTGAGCTAGAGTACGCCCGCACGACACTGCGGGCTTCCCTCCTGGAGAGCTTGGCCGCTAACGTTAGGGACACTACGGGCCTCATTGCCCTGTTCGAGGCTGCCCGCGTCTACCTGCCCCAGCCTGACGACCTGCCACAGGAGATCGAGACCGTCTGTGCCGTCCTCAGCGGCCGCCACGCCGATCGCTGGGGCCAGCCTGCGGGCGAGCCCGCTAGCCTCTACGACGCCAAGGCCCACCTGGAGCGACTCCTCCAGGAACTGCGGGTGCGGGCGGAGTACGAGCAGGTGGTGGATTACGCTTATCTGCCGGGCCGCACCGCCGCCGTCCTGGCCGGCGGGCAGCGCCTCGGACTCCTGGGCCAGGTCCATCCCCGCGTCGCCGCCGCCTTCGACATCCAGACCGGCGTCGCCATGTTCGAGCTGGACCTGGACGCCCTGCTGGCCCACGTCCCGGAGGCCGTTCACTACCGTCCCGCCCCCCCCTTCCCATCTCTGGAGGAGGACCTGGCCGTCATCGTCCCCGAGGATGTCCCGGCCGCGCGCGTCCGCGCTGTTATCGAAAGCTTCTCTCTGGTGTGGGCCGCCTCCGTCTTCGACGTCTACACGGGGCCGCCGGTGCCCGCTGGCCGGAAGTCCCTGGCTTTCTCCATCTCTTTCCAGGCCCCGGACCATACCCTCACCGACGCCGAAGTCGGCCGCCAGCGCCAGCGCATCATCGAGCGCTTGAAGCGGGAACTAGGCGCCGAACCGCGGGGCTAAGCAGCCCCATCCGAGGTTCGGATCGAACACGGCGAAGGCCAAACGTTTGGTCATTAGGCAGTTGGTGGCGTGTGGCTCCACGAGTAGGTGCGGGGATCCGTTCGTCCTGAGCTTGTCGAAGGGCACGCATCGGCGTTCCAACTCTGGTGCGAACCCTGAGCGCCGCCGAAGGGTGAGCCCCCGACGACCGGAGGAACGCCTCTCGGTGGACATCATCCCCCCTCGTCCCTGGGCGGCGATACGCCACTGATTCAGCAGTGACGATAAGTCTGGCCTCCTTCTGTTTCCAGGCTTCGCTTCTAGCCCAGCCGTTCTGGGAGCTACTGCTGCCCGCCGGCAGATGGGCTAGCGCCGCTCGAGCACCATCTGGGTCTGGGTGACAACCGCCAGCAGTTGGCCATCGGGCCCCAGCACCCGCGTCTGCCAGACCATCGTACGCCGTCCACGATGCAGCGGCACACATTGGGCGGCGATAGTCATGCCGGTTGTCGCCGCCGCGAAGAAATTCGTTTTGGACTCTAGCGTGGTCGTACCGGCGCCTGAAGGCAGGTTCAGCACCGTAGCCGCCGCTCCGGCCGTGTCGGCCAGCGCCATGATCACGCCCCCGTGGAGGACGCCCGGCACCGTGCATAGCTCGTCGCGAACCGTGAGTTCCGCCCGCACGCGCTCCGCCGTCGCCTCAACCAGCCGGATGCCCAGGAGCCCGGGAAACATGCCGGCGACGAAGGCCTGTATCTCGGCCGCTCGATCGTTTTGGACGCGTCTCTCCGCCAGGGAAGGCCGCGGATTCTAGGCCAGCGCCGCCTTGGCAGTCTCCGCCAGCCTGGCGAAGGCGGGCGCATCGCGCACGGCCAGGTCCGCCAGCACCTTGCGGTCCATCTCCACACTGGCCTTGTTCAGGCCGTCCATCAGCCTGGAATAGCTGAGCCCGTGCAACCGGGCCGCGGCGTTGATACGGGCGATCCAAAGCTGGCGGAACTGTCCCTTCCGGTCTCGGCGGTGCTCGTAGGCGTACTGGAGGGCGTGCATAACCGATTCGTTGGCCTGGCGGAACAGCCGGTGGCGGGCGCCGCGGTGCCCCTTCGCCAGCTTGAGGACCTTCTTGTGCCTTCTGCGCGTAACCGAACCGCCCTTTACCCTCGCCAACTCTCCCTCCTCTACCTACCCGCGTAGGGCATCAGCCGGCGCAGCCGCTTGACGTTGTGCGGGGAGACCGCCAGCTTCCCCTGAAACAGACGCAGGGTGCCGCCCCGCTTCTTCCGCCGCAGGTGATTGATGTGGCACTTCCGCATCAGGAGCTTCCCCTTGCCGCTTACGTAGAAGCGGCGCTTGCTCCCCGAATGAGTCTTGATTTTGTACTTAGCCAAAGGTTCGTTGCTCCTCCCTTACCCCTGCTCCGCCTCGGCCACAAGGTCCTCCACGCCCGATTGCCCCTCGGGGACCGGCCCGCCGGCCTCCACCGGCGCGCCCTCCGGTGGCTGGTCGACCTCGGGCTTCGGCTTCGTCACCTTCTTGACCGTCGGCGTCAGGATGACGGTCAGGAAGCGTCCCTCCATGCCGGGAGATCTCTCCGGCGCCGCCGCCTCCGACAGCCGCTCCAGGGCCCGGCCCAGGACCTCCTGGCCGATCTCCGGATGCGACATTTCCCGCCCGCGGAACATCACCGAAAGCTTTACCTTGTCCCCCTCCGCCAGCAGCCGCTCCACCGTGCGGATCTTCAGGTCCATGTCGTGCTGCCCGATGCGCGGCCGCATCCGCACCTCATGGATCATCGTGCCCCGCTGGTGCTTACGGGCGTCCCGCTCCTTCTTCGCCTGCTGGTACTTCCACTTCCCGTAGTCCAGTATCCGGCAGACGGGAGGGCTACCGTTGGGGTCAACCTCGACTAGGTCGAGCCCGGCCGTCCTGGCGGCGGTGAGGGCGTCCGCCAGGGACACGACCCCCACGTTCTCTCCGTTCGCCCCTATGACACGGACCTCTCTGGCCCGGATCCGTTCGTTAATGCGAAGCTCGCGGAGGATAGGCTAACCCCTCTTAGTGAACGACGCTGCCGCCACGATTACCTGCGAATATAACACAACGGCAGGGCTTCTTCAACGCTGCGACAGCAGCAACAGCGACGACCCTTGCTCGACCCGCTGCCCCTTCTTCACGTACACCTCTCCTACCGTCCCCGAGCGCTGGGCGCGCAGCTCGTTGTTCATCTTCATCGCCTCGATCACTATCAGCACGGCCCCCTCGCTCACCTCGTCGCCAGGCCCCACGTACAGCTCCAGGACGACCCCCGTCATGGGCGACAGGACGACCCAGCCGCCGGCTTCCTCCCGCTCCGCAACCTGCGGGCCCGAGGGCACCGGCTGGGGCCGACGCCCCCGCGCCCCCACTGCCACCGGGTAACGGTCCCAGCCGATGACGATATCGTAGCCCTCAGCCCGCTCCACTGCGAACAGCTCGTACGGGTGGTCATCGATGAGCAGCGCGTACAGGGAAGTCTTGCCCACCTGCTCCAGCCTGGCCTTCCGCCACTCCCCGTCCACCTTCGCCCGCAGGCCGCCCTCCCCTTCCTCGATCTCGATCTCCTTGAGCTCGTAGCCCAGCCGCACTAGGTACCGTTCCCCCACCTCCACCTCCCTCCCACCCAGCGACCGCGGGCCGCGCTCTGGGAGCGCCCCCGCAGCCGCCAGCCGCTGGCCGGCGTGGACTGCGCGGGCGCCGAACGGCTGCCCCGGCGGTCCCGGTAGGCCAGCAGCGCCGCCGCCAGCAGCGCCACCCGCTCCTCGTTCAGGCCGTTCTCCTGCTGGGGCTGGAAGTGCTTCTCCACGAAGCGGGTGTCCAACCTGCCCGCCTGAAAGTGGGCGTTCTCCATTACCTGGAGGTGGAACGGAATGTTGGTGCTGACCCCCACGATCTTGAACTCGCGCAGGGCCCGGCGCATCCGCTGGATCGCCTCCGGCCGGTCGCGCCCCCAGGTGCACAGCTTGGCGATGAGCGGGTCATAGTGGTACGAGATCTCCAGGCCGTCATAGAGCGCCGAGTCGACTCTGATTCCGGGACCTCCCGGCACGGTCACAAAGCTCACGGTTCCCACCGAGGGCAGGAAGTTGTTGAAGGGGTCTTCCGCCGCCACCCGGCACTCGATGGCCCAGCCCTGCACCCGGATATCGCGCTGCCGGTATGGCAACGGCTCGCCGGCGGCCACCCGTATCTGGTCCGCCACCAGGTCCACCCCCGTCACCATCTCTGTTACCGGGTGCTCCACCTGCAGCCGCGTGTTCATCTCCAGGAAGTTCACCGTCCCTTTGCGATCGATGAGGAACTCCAGGGTGCCCACGTTGGTGTAGCCCACGGCCCGCGCCGCTGCCATGGCCATCTCGTTCAGGCGGGCACGCAGACGCGCGCCGACGGCGGTAGAC
>JACPQO010000122.1 GCA_016190405.1 Chloroflexota bacterium
GCGGTGTAGCGGAATGTACCGAACGAGTTCAAGCACTTGACGCCTGCGCGGGCGCCTGCCTAGACTAGCCTAACCACGCGTTCGCTGCTCTTTAGGAGGCCGCCATGGGCTTCTTCCGCTTCTTCACCAGCTCTCCGCTCGGCATAGTCGTGGGCGTGGTCTCTGCCCTGGTATTGATTGTCATCGTTTTCGTTATCGTCGTCGGCGCCCTGGCCTTCACCGGCGGCCCTGGGGACTGTACCCCCGGCGGCGGCCCCATCGAGCTCAGCGCCGCCAACTCCGATACCTTCAGGCAGAAATGGGACGGCTTGGACGCCACCCTGGACGGCGGCTCCCCCGCCTCCGCCACCCTCACCGAGAGCGAGGTGGCTTCGCGCGCGGACCGATACCTCACCGTGGAGAGGGACACCGACTTCAGCGACGTCCTCGTCTGCATCCACGCCGGCTTCGGCGAGGGCACGGCCAAGGTCAGCGGGTTCCTTGGTCTGGACGTCAGGGCCAAAGTCAAGGGCAACGTCGACCTCAGCGGCCCGCACCCGGTGGCTCAGATCGATGATATCGAAGTGGGCAACGTTCCCGGCTTCCTGGTCGAGCCCTTCGAGAACCTCGTCGAAAACGCCATCGACGAAGCGCTGGACGGCGTCAACCTGAAGCACACTTACGCACCCACCCTGAGCGAGGGCCAGGCCCAGATCAACGGCACCCCCTAGCGGGCCAGCTTCTCCACCAGGCGCCGGAAGGCCGCGTTCGCTTTCCCCTTCAGCACCCGCCCGTGCCCGAAGCAGGCGGCGTCGAACTCCAGCTCCGCCAGCCTGCGGATGCTCACCTTGGCCTGGGCCATGTCCTCCGTGTACATCCCCAGTGGCGGCCCCAGCCGGCCGAACAGGTTCCCCGCCGCGTCCCCCGCGAACAGCACGCCGCCGTGGCCCGGCATCAGGTACGACAGGTGACCCGCCGTGTGTCCCGGCGTGTGCACCGCCTTCAGCCCGCCCGCCACGGGCAACTCCTCGCCGTCCTGTACCTCGTGGTCCACCTCAGCCGCCTGGAGCCTGGAGGCGGGCAGACGTGTGATTATCGGTCCCAGGACCTTTCCCGCGATGCTCTTGGGGTTGGGCCCTGGCACCGGCCTCTCCCCCCGCACTATTGGGGCGTCCAGCGGGTGAACGTACACCGTGGCCCCGGTGGCCTCCGCCAGCGCCGCCAGGCTGCCCGTGTGGTCCACGTGGTGGTGCGTGATGGCGATGTGCTTCAAGTCCTCGGGCCGCCGCCCCATCCGGTTCAGCGCCCCCAGGATCGTCGCCTTGCGGTTGGGCAGCCCGGAATCGATGAGGGTGATGCCGCCCTCCTCGGCCAGCAGGAAGGCGTTGACGTAGCCCATGCCTATCCCGTACACGAAGGGGAATATCTCCTCGACGCCCATGGCGGCCTCCCGTTCTGTCATTCTGAGCGGCCATGCCGCCTGCGCGCGGCACACCGTATCTTCGCGAAGGACTCTGGGGAACAGTGGGGTGGTGGGTCAGGTCGTCTGTGCGCAGGTACCCATGAGCCCCGCGTCCGACGCCGTCGGTTCGTCGCCAACGTCTGCCCCTCCCCAGATTCCTTCGCGTAGGGTCGCACTTGCCTCGTCCCGAAGTCATCGCCGCTCAGAATGACGGCGCTCTAGCCCACCTACGAGTGCCCGCGCCTCAGCACCCGGCCCGCCCTCGCGTTTGTCTGCCGCCCACGTTCCGCTGCCACCTCCCCGTTCACGATGACGTACTCGATCCCCTGCGGGTACTGCCGCGGCTCCTCGTAGGTCGCCCGGTCCGTCACCCTCTCCGGATCGAACACCACGATGTCCGCGAACCAGCCCTCGCGCAGCTCTCCCCGCTCCCTGAGCCCGAACCGCCGCGCCGGCAGCCCGCTCATCTTGCGCACCGCCTCCGCCAGCGGGAACAGCCCCTCCTCACGCGTGTAGCGCCCCAGCACCCGCGGGAACGTCCCGTACAGCCGCGGGTGCGGCTTCCCGGTGGGCGACGGGATCCAGTCCGAGCCGATCATGCACAGGGGGTGGCCCATGACGCGCCGCACGTCCGCCTCGTCCATCATGAAGAAGACGGCCACGGCGCCGGGGTCTTCGGAGACGATGCGTCGCGCCGCCTCCATCGGCGGCAGGTCCAGCATCTGGGCCAGTTCCGTAAGCCGCTTTCCCTCGTACTGCGGCCGGTCCCGCACCGAGGCCACCAGCACCGTCTCCGGGTCGGCCTCCTCGTCCACGCGCGTCATCGCCGCCAGGATCGTGCTGCCCGCCGTGTATGGATAGGCGTCCCAGGTGATGTCCAGGCCCGTCGCCCGCTGCGCCTCGATGTAGCCGATCGTCTCCGCCGTCTTCCCCCAGACGGCACGGCTGCCCGCCTTGTGGTGCGATATCTGTACCGGCAGCCCCGCCTCCCGCCCGATGCGCACGGCCTCCTCGACGGCCTGCAGCAGCCGCTCCGCCTCGTTGCGCATGTGGGTCACGTAGATGCCGCCGTGCGCCGCCGCCACCTTCGCCAACTCGATGATCTCCTCTGTGTCTGCGAAGGCCCCCGGCGGGTAGATCAGCCCCGTCGATAGCCCCAGCGCCCCCGCCGCCATCGCCTCCGCCACCAGCGCCTGCATAGCCTCCATCTCCCGTTGCTCCGGGGCCCGGCGCGCGAAGCCCACGGCCGCCATGCGCACGACGCCGTGCGGCACCAGGCAGCCCACATTCAGCGCGGGCGCAGCCTCGTCCACCGCCGCCATATACTCGCCGAAGCTCCGCCAGCGCAGCTCGGGCAGAGGCCCCAGCACATTGGCGACCCCCATCGCATCGAGGAGTTGGGGGACGGCCCCGTCCGCTGGCGCCACCCCTGCCCCGCAGTTCCCCACAATGTCCGTAGTCACCCCCTGCATCAGCTTGAAGTCCATGCCCGGCGAGGCGATAACCGCCGCATCGTCGTGGGCGTGCACATCAATGAACCCCGGCGCCACCACCAGCCCCCGCGCGTCGATGACCCGCTTCGCCGTCCCCTCCAGGTGACCCACGGCGGCGATACGGTCGCCACGCACCGCTACGTCGGCCGCCAGGGCGGAAGCGCCCGTGCCATCGATGACGCCGCCGCCCCGAATCAGCAGATCGAACGGCTCGCCTGAGCGCGGGGCAGAGAGGCGGCTTCTATCCACTGTCCACTATCCACTGTCCACTGGAGACAAGGTGGCTGCACGTTAGCAGGCGGAAGTGCGCGATGTCAATGACCGCCGTGAGTAGGGGCGTCGCTTCAGGCCATCAACGGGGAAAACTTGAAGGGTGCGCGGGTTTCCGGTTTCTCGGAGCCGCCGACTTTAGTCGCCGGGGTGTATTATCACCTCGACGGCTGGCCCACCAGGGGTGTTTTCCTGCGGTGTGAATGGGCGAGCGTGTCATCAACTCCTTGACAACACCTGGCAGAGTGCCTAGAATGCCGAGCCGATGAGCGCCGCGATCCCGCCGCTGCTGCCCCTCCTGAAGCAGCATTTCGGCTTTGACGCCTTTCGCCCCTGGCAAGAGGAGATCATTCGCGACTCGCTATCGGGGCGGGACGTCTTCGCGGTCCAACCGACCGGCGCCGGAAAGTCGCTGTGCTTCCAGTTGCCGGCGCTGGTCAGGCCAGGCCTGACGGTCGTCGTCTCACCGCTCATCTCCCTGATGAAGGACCAGGTCGACGCCCTCCAGGCCAGCGGTGTGGCGGCCACCTTTCTGAACTCGTCTCTCGATGCGGCAGAGGCTAAGGCGCGTCTTCGGGGCCTGCATGACGGGGCGTACCGGCTCATGTACGTGGCGCCTGAGCGTCTCATGCTTCCCTGGTTCCTGTCCACGCTGCGGCGCTGGAACGTAGGCCTGATCGCCGTGGACGAAGCCCACTGCATCAGCGAGTGGGGGCACGACTTCCGTCCCGAGTACCGCCAGCTCGTCGATCTGCGGCGCCACTTCGCCAGCGTGCCGGTCATGGCCCTCACCGCGACCGCGACGGATCGTGTGCGCGGCGACATCGTCAGCCAGCTCGGACTGCGCGACCCGGCGCGCTACGTGGCCAGCTTCAACCGCCCCAACCTCACGTACCGCGTCCTCGCCAAGAGAGACGCCTACGACCAACTCCTGGCGCTCGTTCGCGAGCGGGCGGATGAGAGCGGCATCGTGTACTGTCTAAGCCGCCGCACGGCGGAGAGTCTGGCCCAGCGGCTGAACGAGGACGGTATCCGCGCCAAGCCCTACCACGCGGGGCTGACCAGGGACGAGCGCACTCACCATCAGGAGCTCTTCCGGCGGGATGACGTGCGGGTGATCTGCGCCACGATCGCCTTTGGGA
>JACPQO010000124.1 GCA_016190405.1 Chloroflexota bacterium
CCTGCGGGACTCCTACCTGGACACGCCCTACAACCACGCCTGCACCCTCCGCCGCATCCTGGAAGCCTGCCCTGAGCCTGGTGAAGGGGCGGCGCCGGTGGTGCAGGTGGGGCTGCGCAGCGCCGAACGGGAGGAGCATGACTACATCCGCGAGCAGGGCCTCCCCTTCTACAGCCCGCAGGAGTACCGCCGCCTGGGCCCCCAGGGCATCGCCGACCAGCTATCGGATGACGTCTACATCACCATCGACCTGGACGCCTTCGACCCGTCGCAGGTGGCGGCCGTGGGCACGCCGGAGCCCGGCGGCCTCCTCTGGGACGAGGTCAGCGAGCTGCTGGCCGAGGTGGCCCGCCGCAGGCGCATCGTGGGCTTCGACGTGACGGAGCTGGCACCCTCCCTGGGCCCGCGGGCCAACGCCCAGCTCGCCGCCAGGCTAACGTACCGGCTGATAGGGCTGGCAGTGAGGGAATAGGTAGGTTCCCGCTCGTCCTGAGCCTGTCGAAGGATGAGTGGAGCCAGGTGAGCGCGAATTCGTGACGCCCTGCTGGCGACCTGAAGGTCGCCGCTACATCTGCCCCCGGAGACCCGCTATCTGCTCGGTGTGTTCCCGCGCGTGCAGCGCCATGCGCTCGGCGCGGCTGGCGACGGTGACCCGGCCTTGCTCGGGGTGGGTGCCGCCGCGCTGCCATTGCTCGTCGGACAGGCGCTCTAGCTGGTAGGCCAGGCCGCCCCAGAAGGCGCGCACGGCCGTGCGGACGCGACGCGGGTCATCGCCCTGGTAGTCGCGCTCGCGGGCCAGCGCCTCCTGGTCGTACGGCGCCAGGGCCGGCTCGTCTTCCTCCACGAGGCGCCGGACGCGCCGCCCCTCGATCTCCGCCGAATCCCGCAGGTGACACAGCACCTCCAGGATCGACCAGGCGTCCGGCGACGGCCGCCGCCGCAGGTCATCGTCCGGCAGCCCCTCCAGGAGGGCGTCCAGGGCGTCCGGCAGCCCCCGGATGGCGGCGGTGATCTCCTCGCGGTTCATGGACGTGATTATATCAGCCGCGGATGAGCGCCGATGAAACACAGAGAATTCAAATCTGTGAACCATCTGTGCTAATCTGTGGCCAATCGGGGGCCGGGCGGGGTTACCGGCAGACGATCTGCGGATGTTCCCGCAGGCGCGCCTCGATCTGCCCGCGATCCGGAATGGCCGAGGTGCCCTCGCCCTCGACGACGAAGGAGGCGGCGCAGGAAGCGAAGCGCGTCGCCTCCCACACGTCGCCGCACTCCCACAGGCGGATCAGGAAGCCCGCCGCGAAGACGTCGCCGGCCCCCGTCAGGTCCACCGCCCGCGCCGGGAAGGCGCCGATGTGCCGCCAGGCGCCTCCGTGGCGGACCTCCGCGCCGCGCTCACCGCGCGTGAAGGCCAGTGTCTCCACCTGGGCGCTCCACTCCTGCAGGGCGGCCGCCGTCTCTTCCGGCAGCAGGTCCTCGTCGGACACGAACAGGGCGCCGGCGTGTCGCAGAATGGGCGCGGCCTGCCAGCGGGCCGGCGGCACCGGCCGCACCCGCGTGTCGGCGGCTATTTCGCGTAGCCAGCCCTGGGCGCAGGCCCCCAGCAGGGAGCCGGGAAAGCAGCCGGCCAGTGAGGCGTCGATCTCCGCGGCCACCGGGCCCAGCAGGACTATCGGGGTCTGCCTCCACTCCTGGGGCAGGTGTTCAGCGGTCAGGCTGACGGCCCGCCGGGGCATGTACTGGTGGCGATGGCCGTCGCTGTAGACGTTGCGGATGCGGGTAGTCTTAGGGCTGGGGACAACCCTGCTCTCGATGGCCGGCAGGAGCTCGTCCAGGGGCAGGTCAGGCGCGGCGGCGGTGAGCACGGCGGTGCGCAGGCCCAGGCTACGCGCCAGATGGGAGGCGTAGGCCACCGTGCCCCCCAACCGCCAGGGGCCGTCCTCTTCGGGGGTCAGGAGGTCCTGGACGGCGTGGCCGGCGACCAGGAACTGAGGCGGGTCCGCCCGCGGCCCGCGCTGACGGGGCGGCATCAGCGCCCCAGCGGGCGCCCCTGGCCCTCCGGCCACCCCGATCGCGGCGACCGTCGCGGCTGGATCACCACCCTGCGGTCCTCGCCCGAGCCGACGGAGCCGGTGGCTACGCCGGGGTCGTCGACCAGGGCCAGGTGGATGAGGCGACGTTCGGCGGCGGGCATGGGCTCCAGGGTGAACGGCCGGCCTGTCTGCCGCACGCGGTCGGCCATGCGCAGGGCCAGGCCCTGGAGGGACTCCTCGCGGCGGCGGTGGTAGTGCTCGGCGTCCACGCTGACCAGCACCTTGCCGCCCGTCTTGCGGCTAAGCATGAGGTTGACCACGTACTGCAAGGAGGCCAGGGTGCTGCCCCGGCGGCCGATGAGCAGGCCCAGGTCCTCGCCGTCGATGTCCAGCACGGCGCTGGCCCGGCCCAGGCCATCGCCCGGGGTCTCCGGGGCCCGCACCGATATCTGGGCGTCGATACCCGCCAGCTCCAGGATGTTCTTCAGGTGTTCGGCCGCCAGCTCCACCTCCGGCGAATCGATGTCCTTCACTTCGACCGCCTCTGCCGCCGCCTCGACCGCTACCTCTTCCTCCTCGCCGCTGGGCATGGGACGCGCCAGCCCCTCTTCCAGGGCGGTCACGCGCACACGGGCCTGCTCGCCGCCCAGGCCGAACAGCCCGGGTTTGCCCACGGTCAGGATCTCGATGTCGACCTGGTTGCGCTTCAGGCCCAGCTCTTCCAGGGCGATATCGATGGCCTCATCGACGGTTTTTGCGCTTACCTCTACGCTTTCCATGGCCCCCCCTGGCTCTTGCTGACCGGGGAGCCGTGAGGGCGGGCTCCCCGTTATCCTCTTCTTTCTCCTGCTTGTCCTGCTCCGCCGGCGCCGGCCGTTTGGCCGCCGGCGTCTGGGCCGGCGTGGGAAACAGGAGCTGTCGCCAGCTCAGGGCCCGGCGGCCGTACACGTAGTAGCTGGCGAACAGGCTGAACACGTTGGAAGCCACCCAGTATACCCCCACCCCACTGGGCAGCGTCAGGGTGATCCAGACCATCATCAGCGGCATCATCCAGGTCATCATCTGCTGCTGTTGCTGCTGCTGCGCGCTCATGGAAGGCGTCTGTGTGAGCCGCGTCTGCACGTAAGTGGAGATGCCCACCAGCAGGGGCAAGATGAATGTACTGTCCGCCTTGCCCAGGTTCAGCCACAGGAAGTGCTGGTCCAGGGGCACGTCCCGCGCCAGGAACGACCATGGGTAGAGCCGCCCCGACAGGCCCAGCATGCTCTCCGGGCTGCCGCCCACCAGATGGACCAGCGCCCGGTACAATGCGATGAAGACGACCATCTGAATGGCCATCGGGACCACACAACCCAGGGGGTTGATGTTGAACTCCCGGTACAGCTTCAGCATCTCCTCTTGCCGGCGCTTGGGGTCCTTGTACTTCTTCTGGATCTCCTGCATCCTCGGCGAGGCCGCCTGCATGGCCCGCGTGGACTGCAGCTGCCGCACGGTGAAGGGGATGGTGGCCAGCCGCAGCGCCACGGTGAACACGATGATGGCCACCCCCAACTGGCCGAAGACAAGGATGTCCAGGACCACCAGGGCGTTTATGAGGGGGTTGATGAACAGAGTGTTCCAGGGGTCCTGCCCCGAGGCGGCCATGAGGAAGATCGCCAGCGCCACCCCTACCACGATGGCGAGCGGCATGGCATTGGCCGGGCGCCCTCCTTTGGCGGCGGCTGGGGCGGCAGCGCGACGCTCGCTCACGGCTTCCTCACCTGCACGGGGCTGCTGACCCCGGCCGCCGGGTCGATGCGGTACAGGTTGCCGCCCTGGGCCACGATGAGCACCTGGTCATCCAGCAGGATGGGATCGGCCAGGACGGTCTTGGCCAGGATGGCGGGCCCCGACCACTTCAGCGTTCCCGTCGCCGGGTCCAGGCCGTAGACGTTGCCGCTCTTGTCCACCACGATGAGCACGTCCCCGGCCAGCAACGGCGATGAGCGCACCTGTGCCTCGGCCTTGAAGGGCTGGCCCCACACCGGTTCGCCGGTGGCAACGTCCAGAGCGTATACCTTGCCGTCCAGGTTGGGGACATAGATTCTGCCGTCCGCCACCAGGGGGCGTCCCCAGAACCAGCTGTCCGCCTTGAAGGCGGGCCATTTCTCCTTCCCGGTCTGCCGGTCCAGGGCATACAGCCTCTTATCGATGCCGCCCACCAGGAGCGTGTTCACGTCGGCCAGGACGGGATCCATGATCAGACCCGCGTCGGCCTGGAACGGCTTATCCCACACCGGCTCCAGGGTCGTCTCGTCCAGCGCGTACAGCTTTCCGTTGACGGAGGACACGTACAGCACGGAGTCCGCCACCAGAGGCGTGGCCCAGATGCTGTCCCCGGCGTCGTCGAAGCGGTCCTTCTCGCTCCCGTCCTCGATGTCCAGGGCGTACAGTTTGCCGTCGTCGGAGCCCACGAACAGCCTTGCACGCTCGGGATGATCCTTGGGGTCGGGGTCAAACAGCGCCACGCCGCCGATGATGGGCCCGCCTGTGGGGAAGGACCATTTCAGCGACCCGTCCAGAGAGCTCAGGGCGTACACGTTGCCGTCGTAGGCGCCGAAGTAGACGGTGTCTCTGGTTACAACGGGCGCACCGTATATCGCCTCCAGGTCAAGCCTCTTCCCCTCCTCAGTATCGGGCGGGAACACCCACTTGGTGGCGAAGTCCGTCGGGTCCAGGGCCGCCATCTTCCCCCGCTGCGTGCTGACGTACAGCGTGCCGTCGGCCAGTATAGGGCCGGCCCAGCCCTGGGGACGGCTGACCGAGGCACAGCCGGCGGCGATGATGACGAAGGCAGCCAGGACCGCCAGCCACGCCAGAGACCTCGTCCTGAACCGTGGGCGCGCCAGCCTCAGGCTAATGCCGAACGGATGCCTGGGGCCCATCGAGTGGATCGTCTCTCCTCCTTGGTAGCTCTGCCTGCCGGCCGGACTGTCCCAACGCGCCCGGATCAAGGCACGGGGTCGTAGCCCCCCCGGTTGAACGGGTTGCAGCGGATTAATCGCAAAAGCGTGAGCCAGCACCCCCTGGCGACACCGTGGCGCTCGATCGCCTCGTAGCCGTAGTGGGAGCAGGTGGGCTGGAACCGACAGGCGGCGGGCCGCGACGGCGACAGGTAGCGCTGATAGAGCCGGATGAGGCCCAGGGCCAGGCGTTTCACGACGTTGGCTCCTCGGCGCGCGTGCCCGGCTCGAGGATTCTGGCGCTGTTCAGCAGCTGGGCTACCGCCGTCTTCAGCTCCTGGAAGCTGGACCGCGCCGCCAGCGCCTTGGCCGAGATCACCAGGTCCCAGCCCGTGCGCAGGGGCAGCGAGCGCACGCCCTCGCGAAGGCGGCGGCGCACCAGGTTGCGCACCACCGCCTTGCCCACGCGTTTGCTGGTGACGAATCCGTAGCGGTTGTGGTCCAGCTGGTTGGCTAAGCTTCTCAGCACCAGTAACTCGTTGGCCCAGGTGCGGCCCTGGCGGAAGACGGCATCGAACTCCCTACGTCGGCGCAGCCGTAACTGTCTGCGCATGGCCCCGACCCGGGCGGGGGCCCGCTCAGACAGCGAGCCGCCACCTGCCCTTGAGCGCGCGACGCTTGAGGACTGCCTTGCCCCCCTTGTCGCTGTTCCTGGCCATAAAGCCATGACGGCGCTTCCGGCGCAGCTTCTTGGGTTGATACGTCCGCTTGGGCAAGGGGCTCCTCCGGCCTGCCTACAAAACCACGCCTGCCCGTCGGCAGGCGGTCCCCGGATAGGATGGGGCTGCTACATTATAAGGTGGCCGTCCAGCGGGGGTCAACGAGTTCAGTGAAATCTGTAACGATCGCGCCGGGCCGACCATTGATGGCCGGCTGCGGTTTCGCCTACAGTATAGGCATCGTCCCTGCCGGCAAGGAGCACAGCCCATGCCCAAAGAGGTCACTTTCGAGCGGGCGCTGGAGCGCGCCCAGCGCATGTCCGAGCGCTACGTGGAGAAGGGGCCCTACGAGTTCTTCCCTTTACCGGAGATCGTAGACGAGGTGCAGCGGGGCCTAGCCAAGAACCTGGTCAACTTCGGCCGTCTGTATTGCCCCTGAATGACGCTGTCCGGCGATCCTGATGAGGATCGCAAGAAGATCTGCCCCTGCGAGCGCCACCACGAGGACATCGCCCGCGACGGCTTCTGCATCTGAATGTTCTTTGTC